>JBBASD010000032.1:0-18429 GCA_040399485.1 Cyanobium sp.
GCGAGCTTCACCGGCGCGGCGTTGAGGCGCTGCAGGGATCACCTGTCCTATAGCCGTCGATCCAGCGGCTGTCACCAACATGACAAGCAGCCATTGGCGAGCCGACAATGCACAGGAAATGGATCGACTAGATTAGGAACAAGCTAGGAATGATCACTTCCAGGTCATTGATAGCCCGCCAGCCACAGGCACATGCCAAATCGCCCTTAAAACCATGCCAAAAGCATTATCGCTTCAGATTGGCTTGAATTCCGTTAACCCCGCATCCTATAGCGGCTGGTCCGGACCTCTGGCAGGATGTGAGAACGACGCCAATGATATGGCAAATATTGCCAAAAAATATGCAATGACAACAACAACGCTGCTCACCAGACAAGCCACCCGAGCGGCCGTACTTGCAAACCTAAGCAACGCAGCCAAGACCCTGCAACCAGGTGATTTATATTTCCTTACCTATTCTGGCCACGGCGGGCAGATGCCAGATAGAAACGGTGACGAAACGGATCAGCAAGACGAAACCTGGTGTTTGTACGACGGCCAATTAATAGATGATGAACTTTACGCTGCATTTTCAGCCTTTAATGATGGGGTGCGTTTGCTAGTCTTATCGGATAGCTGCCATAGTGGCACCGTCACTCGGGATATGCCTAAAGAACCTGATCCGAATGCCAAATTAATGCCTCCTGATATCGCCATTAAAGTCTATGAGGAACACAAAGACTTCTACGACCAATTACAAAAAGATGTGGCCGGAGTGCAGGGCCGTGAGACCACTCAAGCGGGAGTCAACGGCTGGAACGTTACGTTAATCAACTTTGGTTCTGCAGGCAAAAGGCTGGGTCAGTGGCGCATGGATCGAGCCAAGCATTGGGTTGAAACCAATGAAGCCGGACTGGTTAAATTTAATTTTGACGAAGTTCAACGCGATGAATGGTCTGTCTACATGGTTGATCGATCCCGAGGCGTGAATATCCAGCTCGACCTTTGGCGACG
The DNA here is from genome assembly GCA_040399485.1 of Cyanobium sp. Taxonomy (GTDB): domain Bacteria; phylum Cyanobacteriota; class Cyanobacteriia; order PCC-6307; family Cyanobiaceae; genus Cyanobium. The sequence goes on from JBBASD010000032.1 coordinate 994, forward strand.
CAAGGTTATTTATAGCGATGCCAAAAAGCCACGCTTCGACCTGTATGACATCCAGACTGGACCTTCAATTATCTTGATTTCCGGCTGCCAGGACAATCAACTTTCCATGGACGGTGCCCGCAATGGCAAATTTACGGAAACCCTTTTAAAAACATGGAATAACGGTAGTTTTGTGGGCAATTATACGCAATTACACAAACAAATTGTAGCGAAGATGCCCAACACGCAAACGCCCAATCTTTTCACCCTGGGCCAGCCAGTTTCCTTCTTGAAGCAAGCTCCATTTAGTGTTGCCTAGGTCGATCTCAAAACTCGGCCCGCTCTGGCTCCGCCGGAGTGTCGGCCTTGGCGTACGGCGCCACACCACCTATGGTGTGGCCGCGACCACAAGGAGACATGTCTGATGTCAGACATCATGATCAAGCTGGAACGTCCTTTTGCGGAAGAACTGCTTGGGCGATACGAAAATCTGATCGGCAAAGACTTCCCTAGCTACCGGAACCACGTTTATCGCACGATCACATATGCAATGCATTTTCTAGGTAATGCAGCAGAACATGAGAAACTGGTCGAGGCTGCATTCGTCTATCATGACATCGGTCTCTGGACTGATCATGAATTGGCCTATCTGGAGCCATCTGAGGCTGTGGCGATAGCCGACAACGAGAAGTATGGACTGGGGTTAGATCCTAGCTTGTTGCGTGCAGCCATCCATTGGCACCACAAGATATTTCCTTACATCGGACCTCACAGAGAAGTCATTGAGGCCTGCCGCAAGGCCGACTGGATAGATGCTTCAAAAGGAATGCTTCGCAAGGGCATGGGGAGAGGGCAAATTCAAAAAGTCGAAAATGCGTTTCCAAACTTGGGCTTCCAAGAAACACTGCTGCGACTTGCCAAAGATTATGGCGGCTCAACACTTGTTGGGGGCATTAAGGTAACTTTAGGCATCGTAAAGTGGTAATCGAGCCCATAGCGTGGACCAACAACTAATTCAAATCGATGCTGCGGAGCGGTGCTGCTTTCTTCAAGCGCTCGAAGTGAGGGATTAGAGAGACTGCCCACTTTAACCTTCAATTGTGCTGAAAGCTGAGCGGGTCATCCGATCTGGGTCGTGTATCAGAATGAAGATGTGGTTATCAGACCCGCAAACACGCCTATGTTTGGTTGGCCTCCGCCGAGGAGCATTGCGCCGCAGTTGCATTGCTGGCATACAGCCCGATTCTGCAGCATGGTTTACGGAAAGTGGGTAACTCGAGGCGTGTTTCTTGGAACCCCAGTCACCTTGCGGCCTGGTGATGGCGAGCGTTCATCGGGAGACCTGAGTTACTTTTTGAATGTCGCATTCATCACGTGACCAACGCCAACCAATCATCCAATGACTCAAGGAGTTCGACATGCCCGATTTGTTGCGAACCGATCAATCCCGCTGCCAAACGGTGTAACGCTTGCGGTACGAGGTTAGACCGTTCAGATCTGATTGAGCGATTGAGTGCCACCAGCACCGTCCTGGCTGTGCTGACTGCGCTCATCTCAGTCATCACAGTTGGCTTGCCCGCTTTAGTCAAGTCGCTCTCGCCCAATGTGTCGCTCATCAATGCCGCTTTTGTTAGAACCGGGAGCGACTACCCAGATAAATATAAATTCGACTATCAAATATTCATCTCAAATAGTGGAAACAGACCAGGCGCTCTTGGTGAAGTTTGGGTCCGCTCTGACTCCCCTAATACCACCGACAAGATTAAACTCGATATCCCAGAGCACTATTGGCCAAAAGATACTGAGGGCATCCAGAAGCTGGAAGTTCTTGCACCAGGCGAATCCCGAAGCCTTTATTTCTCACGCCGACAAACCGGAGCGAAGCTTCCAGTTAGGGCGGTCGTTGTGGTTAATGTTATTGAGTTTGATGGGACAGCCAAAATCATCGAACTGCCGATACCCACGAAGCAAGCGTTGGACCAGAGTGGTTGACCGGGTGGACAATGAATTCAAAAATCTAATCCAAGCAAGTCTTCTCACTTGATCACGGCAGCAGCTAGGCTCAGGTAAAACTCGATCTAGTAGAGCTAGTAGGTCCCTCAGATGGAGGCCATTTAGCATCCAGCCCCTGCGTCGCAAGTTGGCCTCCCAGCTCGTCAGTAGCGCTCAGTTGGGCTGTCTGTTGGTTGGGTAGCAGCGGGCGGTGGAGATCTTGCAGGCGGGTGCCGACGCGCCTGGTGAGCTGCTCCGCTGCAGACCCAACGGATCGAGCCGGTTGGGGCTCTTGACAGCGGTGAAGCTGCCCAGAGCAGGTCGCCGCCATGAAGGCGATTAGGAGGACCAGCTTCCCCTGGCACACCAAGCAACCACCAGGGGCATGAAAAAGGGCTTGGCCCATTCTTTGGCTTTAACTAGCCCAACCCCGCCACCGCCTTGGTGACCACGCCCCGGCCCGTTGATTTGATCGTCTGCCACGGCATTGTCGTCACCATGGACCAGCAGCGGCGGGTATTGGCTGATGGGGCCATTGCCGTCAGCGATGGCCGCATCATCGCCGTTGATGACGCCGCCGCCGTGCTGGCGGCCTACAGCGCCGCTGAGCAGATTGATGCCAGCGGCCAGGTGGTCCATCCGGGCCTGATCAATGGCCATACCCATGGGCCGATGGAGCTGTTTCGGGGCCTGGCCGATGACGAACTGCTGGATGACTGGCTGCAGCACACCATCTTTCCGGCCGAGGCTCTCAACGTCGATGAGGCCTTCGTGCGCACCGGCATGCGGCTGGCCCTGGCCGAAATGATCCGGGGTGGCATCAGCACCTTCGCTGACATGTATTACTTCGAGGCCGCCGTGGCCGAGGAAACCGCCCGGGCCGGCCTGCGGGCGGTGCTGGGGCAGGTGGTGATTGATTTTCCAGCGCCGGACAATGCCAGTCAGAGCGAGGCGATGGCCTGCGTGGACCGCTTCGTGGGCAGCTGGCAGGGCCATCGCCTCATCACTCCCGCCATCGCCCCCCACGCCCCCTACACCGTCTGCGACGCCCGCCTGCAGCAGGTACAAGCCCTGGCCGAACGACGCTCCTGTCCGGTGGTGATGCATGTGGCCGAAACCCGCCACGAGCGGGACGAATGCTTGCGGCTGCACGGATCCACCCCAGTCGAGCACCTGCGCGGCATCGGCCTGCTCAGCGAGCGCCTGATCGCCGCCCACATGGTTTGGGCCGACGAAAGCGACCTGGAAATGCTGCGCCAGCAAGGCGTCGGTTTGGTACACAACCCCCAATCCAACATGAAGCTGGCCTCGGGCATCGCGCCGGTGCCGGCCATGCTCAGCCTCGACCTGCCCGTGGGCCTGGGCACCGACAGCTCCGCCTCCAACAACGCCCTCAGCATCTGGGACGAAATGAACAGCGCCGCCAAGCTGCACAAGGTGATCAACGCGGACCCCAAGGTGGTGTCGGCGCGGGAGGCCTTCGAGATGGCCACCATCCGGGGAGCGGCCTCGTTGCACCTGGCGGACGAGATCGGCTCGCTGGAGGTGGGCAAACGGGCCGACATCGCCATCGTCGCCATGGATCCCATCAACCAGACACCACTCACGAGCATCTATTCCGCCCTCGTCTACGACACCAAGGCCAGCGACGTGCGCGACCTGATCGTCGAGGGCCGGCCGCTCCTTCGCAATCGCCAACTGCTCAGCCTAGATGAGCCCAGGATTGGGGCGGAAGGCCTGAAGGCCCGGCAGCAAGTGGTGCAGCGGCTCGGCCTCCAGCCTTGAACGCCACCGCCCCCCAGCCCCAGCTGCTGCTGGCGGGCGGTGGTCACAGCCATGTTTTGGTGTTGCGCCAGTGGGCCCTGCGGCCCCAGAGCCGGCCCGCCAGCGGCTCGGTCACCCTGGTGAGCCGCTACCCCACCAGCTTGTATTCCGGCCTGGTGCCGGCGGTGGTGGCCGGCCTGGCGACACTGGATTCGGCCCGCATCGACCTGAAACAGCTCTGCCAGCAGGCCGGCGTGAGCTTTCTGCAGGCTGAAATCACGGGCCTTGAATTGGGGCCTCGCCAACTGCTGCTGCAGGGGGGAGAGCGTCTGGGTTTCGACATCCTCAGCCTGGATGTGGGAGCGATCACGCCAGCGCCTGCAGATGGGGCCATGGCGGTCAAGCCCCTGGAGCCCTTTCTGGCCTGGGTGCACGCCCTGCCTGCGGCTGCCCCCCTGCGCCTGCGGGGCGGTGGCGCCAGCGCCGTCGAGCTGGCCCTGGCCCTGGGCCGGCGCGGCCACCCCTGCCGCCTGCTGTTGCGGGGGGCCAGCTTGGCCCTGGGCAGCCCCGCCGCCAACCGGGCCGGCGAGCGGCTGCTGGCGGCAGCGGGCGTATCCCTGGAACGCAATGGCACCCACCAGGGTCCGGCCGATCTGGCCTGCACCGGGAGCCAGGCGCCCCCCTGGCTAGCGGCCTCCGGCCTACCGGTGCAGCCGGACAGCGGCCGGGTGTTGACGGAAACCAGCCTGGCGGTGCTGGGGCAAAGGGGAGTGTTTGCCGTGGGCGACTGCGGCCTGGTGGCCGCCCACCCCCGGCCGGCGGCGGGGGTGTGGGCGGTGCGGGCGGCGGCGGTGCTGGCCACCAACCTGGGGCGCTCGCTGGCGGCTCCGCCGCTGGAGGAGGCGCCAGTGGCGCTGCGCTGCTGGACGCCGCAGCGCCACGCCCTGCAATTGCTGGGGGATTCGGGCGCCGGCCGGCCGGACCAGGGACCCCAGGCCCTGGCCCTGAGGGGCCCCTGGGTGCTGGGACCGACGACCTGGCTAGGGGTGCTCAAACACCGCATCGACCGACGCTTCATGGACGGTTTCCAGGGCTGGATCCCGCCAAAATGACGTCCTGGCGCCCCACCTTGACAAGCCATCCGCCCAGCCATGCCCCTGCTGTTTTCCTATGGCACGTTGCAGCAGCAGAGCGTGCAACAAAGCACCTTTGGCCGCCTGTTGACGGGCCACGCCGATGCCTTGGTGGGCTACAGCCAGTCGCTGCTGCGCATTGAGGCTGCCGCCGTGCTGGCGGCCAGCGGCCTCAGCCACCACCCGATCGTGCGCTTCAGTGGCGATGCCCGCGACCGGGTCGAGGGCACGGTGTTCGAAATCAGCGACGCCGAACTGGCCCGGGCCGACGCCTACGAAGTCTCCGACTACCAGCGGGTGCTGGCCCCCCTGGCCTCGGGGACCCAGGCGTGGGTGTATGTGGCGGTGGGTTGAGGCGGCCAGGACCATATGGGGGCATGAGCTGGGCGGATTTTCGTCGAGCTGACGCAGTTTTCGGTAAAGACTTAGAGTCGTCTACAACATTTAGGGGTTTTGGTATTCCTGTTCTAGAAACCACGGAGCCGACCCTCGGATCCCCCCAGGAGCGCCCCGCTACAACTCCAGCAGGGACCCTGAAACGCACTGATTTCGAGCTCAAGCCTTTCTTGGGCAGTAGCAACTGGGTGGCTACCTGGCAGGTCGCCAACACCCTGGTGCCCTACGGCCTGCTGTGGTGGCTGGCGGTGTTCTGCCTGCGGCAGGGTTCCTGGCTGCTCTTGCCCGTGCTGGCGTTGATGGTGCTGTTCCTGGCCCGCTGCTTCTCGCTGATGCACGACTGTGGCCACAACGCCCTCTTTCGTGATGCCGCCACCAATCGCGCCGTCGGCTTTTTGTTTGGCATCGTGGCAGGCATCCCCCAGCTGCCCTGGTCGCGGGGGCACGCCTTTCACCATCGCCACAACGGCAACTGGGCCAAATACAGGGGGCCTGCGGCGGTCGTCAGCGCCAAGGCTTACAGCGGTTACAGCCCCCGCGCCAAGACCCTCTACCGCTTGTTGCGGCACCCCCTGATGCTGATTCCGGGGGGCTTCTTCTACCTGGTGATCAAGCCGCGAATCGAATTGCTGGCAGGCCTGGCGGGCCTGGTGCCCCATTTGGTCACCAGCCTGGGGAAATCACCCAAGACAGGTTGGCGCGAGATCGTCGCCAGCCACGAAACCAGCTGGTGGCACAGCCCTGAGGAATTTGTTGACCTGCTGCTCAACAATCTGGCCGTTGTCGCCGGCTGGATTGTCATGGCCCGCTGGCTGGGGGCGGGGACCTTCTGGTTGATCTATGCCCCGGTGATGGCCTGCGGCGCCGCCATCTTCATCTGCATTTTCTTTGTGCAGCACAACTTTCCAGGCTCCTATGCCAGGGGCAACGAGGATTGGAAGCCCATGGATGGAGCCATGCAGGGCACCAGTGACCTGCAGCTGCCAGCGCTGCTGAACTGGTTCTCCGCCGATATTGGCTGCCATGCGATCCATCACCTCTGCGAGGCGATCCCGAACTATCGATTACAGGCCTGCCAGAAGCGCAACGCCCATCTGCTCACAGGCGTCAAGCGGCTCAAGCTGGCCGACCTGCCAACTTGTTTTGATTACATCCTCTGGGATGAGCAAGCTGGCAGGCTCACAACCGTGGCGGACCTTACCGCCTAGAAGCGTGGCTGATATGCCGGAGCAGGCGGCCATGGCCGTGGGAAAGTGACCACTTGTTCAGGTGTGCCCGTGGCCAACGACAGCGGTTCCTCCAAATCAGTGCTCCTGGGCCTGCTGACGGTGCTCGGTTCGATCGGCGGCCTGGCCCTGCTGGCTTGGTTGACGGTCGTGATGCTCGACCTCAAGCACATCAACACCTCCGGTTTCACCCTGCCCTGAGGGCGTGAACCATTCAGCATTGGCGGCCCGGCCTGATTTCGGTACCAATCCCGGGGCGGACCCCAGGCCAGACTGAAGCCAGCCAGGCCGCTCGCCATGTCCTACCCCCGCCACCCCAGCTGGTCCAAGGGGCAGCGCCCCATCCTTGCCCTGGCCACCGCCACCCTGGTGACCCTGATGGGCGAGCCCACCTGGGCGGAGGTCCAATTGCGTTGCCAAGGCACCCTGCTGGAGGCCCGCGGCCAGGCGGAGATCCAGCGGCCCACCAATTCCCTGGGGATTTCGCTCGGGCTGGAGGCTGAGGCCGCCAAGGCGGACCAGGCCTTGGAGCAACTGCAATGGCGTCTGGCGGCGGTGCGTCAGAAACTCCAGGCCCTGGGGGTGAAGGAATGGCGGGCTGGAGCCCCCGGCACCTGGGAGCGCACAGGACCCCAGGGGCAACGGATCAGCGTCCAGGCCAGCCTGCAGGTAAGTGGCCGCATTGAGCCGGCCCAGCTGCAGGCCCTGATCAGCACGGTGGGCGGCCTGCCCGGAGTTCGCCTGGCGCCGGTGTCTGCCGAGACGGACCCAGGCCAGGCCAGCGCCATCCGCGCTCAACTGCTGCGGGCGGCCTACCAGGACGCGCTTCACCAGGCCCAGGAAGTGGCTGCGGCGATCGGACGCAGGCGGCAGCTATCTCCCCTGGAGGTGCAACTGGATGGGGGCGGTAATCTGCGACCCATGCCCATGGCGATGCGGGCCGACGCCCCGGCCCCGGCACCGCCGCCTTTCAATGCGGCCGAACTGCCCAAGCCCACGCAGAAGCTCTCTCTGCTGGCGCGCTTTTGCGCCCTTTAAGGGACCTGTTGCAACTAAATATTTTATGGGCAAGTCCACAAAAAATGCGACCAGTGCGGACTGAAGTTGAGATTGGCTCCAGCGGCACTTCGGTCACTTGACCACAGGACCCAACTACGGCAGTTGAGTTGAGCTGACTCTCATACGAAGCCCAGAAACCTTATCCATGCCAGCCTTGAGGCTGGCATGGATAAGGCCTGGTTAATCTCAAGGCAATCCAGTGGGGCCGCTTCCAGCCTCTTACATCGGCTTCCATCTGACGATTATTGACCTAGATCAGATGGCCGCAGAATAATGGTGTTGTCCCGATCGCCGCCGGCCCCCCGGGTTTAACGCCATGTTCTTCGACCTTCAATACCTCGTTCTGACGATCCCAGCCCTGCTCTTCAGCCTCTGGGCCCAGTGGAAGGTGCGTAGCACCTTCCATCGTTTCGCCAAAGTAGGTGTGAAATCCGGGTATAACGGCGCCCAGGCCGCCCAGGCGGTCCTGCAGAGCGCGGGGGTGCAGGGTGTGCGAATCGAGCGCCATCAAGGCTTCCTCAGCGACCACTACGACCCCCTCGCCAAAGCCCTGCGCCTTTCGCCCCACGTCTATGACGGCCAGTCCATCGCCGCGGTCGCCGTGGCGGCCCATGAGGCCGGCCATGCCATTCAAGACAAGGTGGGCTACATGCCCCTGGTGTGGCGCTCGGCCATGGTGCCCCTATGCAATTTGGGCAACATGCTCTGGTTCATTCCCTTCATGGCTGGTCTGTTGCTGCGCCAGCTCTCCTTTTCACCCCTGCTGATTTGGACAGGCATCGGCATGTTCGCAGCCGTGGTGGTGTTTCAGCTCATCACCCTGCCCACGGAATTCAATGCCTCCAACCGGGCGAAGGCGGTGCTGGCGAGCACGGGGATTGTGTCCACCCAGCAGGAGACCGATGGTGTCAAGCGGGTGTTGGATGCAGCCGCCCTCACCTACGTGGCGGCCGCGGCGGCATCCTTGCTGCAGCTGATCGATCTTGTGCTCCGCCAACGCAGGTAAGAAGCCTTTGCCTGGAAAGAAATGGCGGCAAGGGTGGCAACCTGCCGGTTTGCTGAGGCCGGCGCGTCCAACGGCTTGCTTCACGGCCTTTTGGACCAGATTTGGATCCAGGTGTTGACGGCCCTCCTTTGCCTTAGCCGCGTCCTTCCAGCGGTTGCGCTGGAGGAACACCCACTGCCAGCCTCATTACCGATCGGCATTGCGGCATTTCCTCGCCAAGGCATGGGGCAGCATCACCGCTCCCCATCCCGCTCCTGCCTCACGGCTTTCACCTCCGCCACGCTCAGCACCACCGGCAAGCGCCTCCTCGCGCGTGCCCGCACCACCCCTCGAGATCCAGATCCCGCTCCAGCAACTCCCGGTACAGAAACAGCAGCGCTGCACCAATGCTCATACGTATCCAGCATGCGGCGCCCATAGTGGCGAGCCTGAAGGTCCTCGCCATTACTATGTCAATGGGAAGCGAGTGGTGTTCCTGTCGGCCCCGGACCGTCATGCTGAGAGCAGCACACAGCCGCAGCCCGGCATGGGCTCAGACGCCCCATGGAACGCCCCTTGTCCCAAACCCTCCCTGGGGATGGCCCCCCGCGAGATGAAGGCCATCTTTCAAGACCTGGTGCGGCGCGGTCTGCTCGCTTGACAGGGCCGATTCCAGGCTCCGGGAGCCCCTGCCCTTGCCCTGGAACTTGGCCTCCACCGTTCTCCAGCTCACCCCTATGGCCCGCAGCCTGAGTCGGGATGAACCCTTCACCAGCGCAGCCTGCGCCGCTTCTGTTGGTATGGCGGCGCCCAACACCACGGGCTGAGAGCAACAAGCGGCTCTGCCCTCAGGCCCCTCCAACGCACCCTCGACCCGGCTCTGCCATGTGCTCCGATTGTTCCTGCGGCCAGCCCACCCCCACCCTCTCCCCGGTTGCCGCCCCCCGCGCTCGGCGGACCCTTGAGCTGCACCACAACCTCCTGCACAAGAACGACACCCTGGCCGCCGCCAATCGCGAGCGCTTCGCCGCCGCCGGGCTGCTGGTGCTCAACGTGCTCTCGGCGCCCGGTTCGGGAAAAACCGCTCTGTTGGAGCGTGTGGCCCGCCAGTGGAGCAGCGGACCGGTGGGGGTGATCGTGGGCGATCTGGCCACCGACAACGACGCCCACCGACTGCGGGCCGCCGGCGCCCGGGCGGTTCAGATCCAGACCGGCGACCTCTGCCACCTGGAGGCCTCGCTGGTGGGACGGGCCTTCGATCAGCTCGACACAACCGGCATGGAGCTGCTGCTGATCGAGAACGTGGGCAACCTGGTGTGCCCCACCGCCTTCGATCTGGGCGAGAGCCTGCGGCTGGCGCTGCTCTCGGTCACCGAGGGGGAGGACAAGCCGCTCAAGTACCCGGCGCTGTTCAAGTCGGCCGATGCGGTGGTAATTAATAAGGTGGACATCGCTGAAGCCGTGGGGTTCGATCGGGCCGCGGCGCTCGCCAACCTGGCCGCGGTGGCGCCCCAGGCGCGGATTCTCGAGCTGTCGGCCCGAACGGGCGAGGGGCTGGACGCGCTGCTGCACTGGCTCAGTCACCACCGCCAGCCCGAGCCCCAACCCGCCCCCACCCCCGCTTGAGTACCGCCGGGCGCCGGCGTCTGCGGCTCGACATCGAGGGGCTGGTGCAGGGGGTGGGCTTCCGTCCCTTCGTGCACCGGCTGGCCACGGCTCTGGAGCTGGCCGGCTGGGTCGAGAACACCCCCGCCGGCGTCCGCCTGGAGCTGGAGGGCCCGCCGGCCGCGCTCGCGGCCTTCCTGGAGCGCCTGCCGCACCAGCGCCCGCCCCACAGCCGTCTCGATCGTTTGCAACCGCAGTGGCTGACTCCCCATGCCAACGGCAACGCCGGCGGCTTCCACATCCGCACAACCGAAGCCACTGCCACCGCCACCGCCACCAGCGCTACCGCCCTGGTGTTGCCCGATCTGGCCCCCTGCGCCGCCTGCCTGGCGGAGCTCAGCGATCCCGCCAGCCGCCGCTGGGGCTACGCCTTCACCAGCTGCGCCCATTGCGGGCCCCGCTTCAGCATCCTCAGAGCCCTGCCTTTCGAGCGGCGCCACACCACGCTGGCGTCCTTTCCCCTCTGCCCCGCCTGCGCCGCTGAATACGCCGATCCCAGCAACCGCCGCTTCCACGCCCAGACCACCGGCTGCCCCGCCTGTGGTCCGCGGCTAAGCTGGTCTACCCCCGGCGGCGCCCGCCGCCGTGATCCACCGCGGACCAGCGGCCTCCCCAGCCCCTGCCTGGCCGCGGCGACCGCAGCCCTGCGGGCCGGGCGGATCGTGGCGCTGCAGGGGGTGGGGGGCTTCCAGCTGCTCTGCCTGGCCGGCTCGGAGACGGCGGTGGCCGTGTTGCGGCGGCGCAAGGGCCGACCCGAGAAAGCCTTCGCCCTGTTGGCGCCCGATCTGGCATGGGTGCGGCGCCACTGCCGCCTGAGCGCTGAGGAGGAATCGCTTCTCACCGCCCCGGCCGCACCGATCGTGCTGCTGCACCGGCGGCATGGCGACGCCGATGGCATCGCCGCCAACGTCGCTCCGCACAACCCCTGGCTGGGGGTGATGCTGGCCGCCAGCCCCCTGCATGTCCTGTTGCTGCGGCAGCTGGGTGTGGCGCTGGTGGCCACCAGCGGCAACCGCTCGGGCGAACCCCTCGGCGCCGCTGCGGAGCGGCTGGAGGAAGACCTGGGCGCCATCGCCGACGGCTTCCTCAGCCACGACCGCCCGATCGCCAACCCCGTCGACGACGGGATCGTGCAGCTGGCGGCCGGCGTGCCGATGATGCTGCGCCACGCCCGCGGCCAGGCCCCCACCGCCCTTGATCTCAGCCCCCTGCTCCCCCACCCCGACGCCCTTGCCGGCGTGGTGGCCATGGGCGGCCACCTCAAGGGCAGCCTGGCGATCGGTGCCCCCGGCGGCCGCGCCTGGCTGGGCCCCCACCTGGGCGATCTCGACAGCCTCGCCGCTGAAGACCGCCTGCGCCGCAGCCTCAGCGGCGCCCTGGAGCGCCTCGGCGTCCGCCCCTGCCTCTATGTGGTCGACGGCCACCCCGCCTACGCCTCGCGCCGCATCGGCGCAGAGCTTGCCGCCGCAGCCGGTGTGCCATTGCTGACCGTGCAGCACCACCATGCCCACCTGCTGGCCTGTCTGGCCGAGCACGGCCTGCGCCCGCCCGCCGTGGGGGTGGCCTGGGACGGAGCCGGCCACGGCAGCGACGACACCCTCTGGGGCGGCGAGTGCCTGCGGCTGGAGGTGCCCGGAGGGCCAGCCGCCGCCGATTTCACCCGCCTTGCCAGCCTGCGGCCCTTTCCCCTGCCCGGCGCGGAGCGGGCGATGCGGGAGCCGTGCCGCGCCGCACTCGGCTTGCTGTTTGCCGGATTCGGCCCGGGCGCCCTTGACGAGGGAGCCCAGCTGCTGCCTCCCCTGGCCGCCTTCAGCGCCAACGAGCGGCGGGTGCTCGCCCGCATGCTCCAGCAAGAGGTGCAGGCACCCCAATGCTCGTCGTTCGGTCGACTGTTTGATGCAATCGCCTCGCTGCTGGGGTTGGTGCAGCGCTGCAGTTTCGAAGGCCAGGCGGCCCTCCGGCTGGAGGCGGCCGCCATGGCGGCATTGGCTGGGGTGCCGGTGCGGCTGGCGCCGGTGGCGGGGGCTGCTTACACCCTGGCGATCTGCCCCCAGGGCAGTGGCGAGCCGTGGCTGCTCGACTGGCAGCCCCTGCTGGAGGCGTTGCTTCACGATCTGAGCGTGGGCCGGCCAGTGGAGGCGATCGCCCTGGCCTGCCACCAGGCCCTGGCCCAGGTGCTGCCGGCCCTGGCTGGCCAGCTAGGGGTGAAGCTGCTGCTGCTGTCTGGTGGCTGTTTCCAGAACCGTCTGCTGCTGGAGCTGGCGGTGGAGTACCTGGGGCAGGCCGGGATCGAGGCGGTCTGGCCCCAGCGGATCGCCTGCAACGATGGTGGTCTGGCCCTCGGCCAGCTGCTGGCGGCCAGCAGTTGCCGGCCGGCTCTGGCGGCCGGGTGGGATGAAGCCCGGTAACAGTCCTTCCAGTTGGCTCCACACTGCAACTAAGTTGAAGACGGCGCCTGGTCGGGTTCTGAAACCAGGTCTGGACGGTTCCGATGTGTCTGGCCATCCCGGGTGAATTGATTGCCATCGAAGAGCGCCTGCCTGCCGGGGCGCCGGCCGAGGATGGGGCGCTGTGGCGGGTGGGGCAGGTGAACTTCGCCGGGGTGCAGCGGGAGGTGAGCCTGGCCTGCGTGCCCGAAGCTCGCCTCGGCGATCAGGTGCTGGTGCATGTCGGCTTCGCCCTCAGCGTGGTGCAGGACGAGCCCGGCGGAGCTGGCCCATGAACAGAGCCTGCCTGGATGGCAACGAGTCGGTGGCCCGGGTCGCCTACAGGCTCAACGAGGTGATGGCGATCTACCCGATCACCCCCGCCACACCGATGGGTGAGTGGGCCGACAGCTGGGCGGCGGCCGGACGAACCAACCTCTGGGGCACGGTGCCGACCGTGGTGGAGATGCAGAGCGAAGCCGGTGTGGCGGGTGTGGTGCACGGTGCCCTGCAGGCGGGGGCGCTGTCCACCACCTTCACGGCGTCGCAGGGGTTGCTGTTGATGATCCCCAACCTCTACAAAATCGCCGGTGAGCTCACCGCCACGGTGATCCATGTAGCCTCCCGCGCCCTCGCCACCGGGGCTCTGTCGATTTTCGGTGACCACAGCGATGTGATGGCCTCCCGAGGCAGCGGCTGTGCCCTGCTCTGCTCCGCCTCGGTTCAGGAGGCCGGCGACTTTGCCGCCATTGCCAGCCTGGCCACGCTGCGCTCGCGCCTGCCCTTTCTGCATTTCTTCGACGGCTTCCGCACCTCCCACGAAATCCAGACGGTGGCCCTGATCGCCGATGACGACCTGCGTGCCCTGATACCTGAGTCTCTGGTCGAAGCCCATCGGCGGCGCGGGCTCACGCCCGATCAACCCGTGATCCGGGGCACCAGCCAGAACCCGGATGTGGCGTTCCAGGCACGGGAAGCGGTTAACGGTTTCTATGCCGCCGCTCCTGAGTTGGTGCAACAGGCGATGGACGACTTTGCCGCCATCACCGGCCGCGCCTACCGCCTGTTCGAATACCACGGAGATCCCGCCGCCGAGCGGGTGGTGGTGCTGATGGGCTCAGGCTGTGAAACCGCCCACGAAGCGATCGATGCCCTCAACGCCGCTGGTGAGCGAGTGGGTGTGCTCAAGGTGCGGCTGTTCCGGCCGTTCAGCGTCGAGCGGTTGGTGGCCGCCCTGCCGGCCAGCGTGCGGGCGATTGCGGTGCTGGACCGCTGCAAGGAACCGGGCAGCGGCGGCGAACCGCTTTACCTCGATGTGGTCAACGCGGTCCAGGAAGCCTGGCCGGGGCGAAGGCCGGGGGAGGCGGCTGCCCCGCCCCGGCTGATCGGTGGGCGTTTCGGGCTGGCCTCGAAGGAGTTCACCCCAGCGATGGTGAAGGCCGTGCTCGATGAACTGAGTCGGGAGACACCGCGCAACCATTTCACGGTCGGCATCAACGACGACGTCACCCACCGTTCCCTGGCGATCGACGACACCTTCAGCACCGAGCCCGACGATGAGTTCCGAGCGATCGTCTATGGCCTTGGCTCCGATGGCACCGTCGGGGCCAACAAGAACGCCATCCGGATCATCGGAGAAGGCACTGCATGCGGGGATGGCACTGCCCAGCATGCCCAGGGTTATTTCGTTTACGACTCAAAGAAATCCGGGTCGGTCACCGTGTCGCACCTGCGCTTCGGCCCCAGGCCGATCCGCTCCACCTACCTGGTGCAGCGTGCCCACCTGGTGGCCTGCCATCAGTGGGACTTTCTTGGCCGCTTCGATCTTCTCGATGCGGCCCTGCCCGGTGGGACCCTGCTCCTGAACAGTCCCTGGGAGGCAGACGAGGTCTGGGAGCGCCTTCCTGAGGCAATGCGGCAGCAGATCGTGGCGAAGGATCTCCGGGTCTTTGCCATCAATGCTTCAGCGCTGGCCCGGGAGCTGGGGCTGGGGGGCCGGATCAACACGATCATGCAGACCTGCTTTTTCTCCCTGGCGGCGGTGCTGCCTCTGGAGCAGGCCCTCGGCGCCATCCGCAGCGCCATTCGCCACAGCTACGCCAACAAAGGCGAACAGGTGGTGGCGTTGAACCTGCAGGCGGTGGATGCTGCTTTGGCCAGGCTGGCGCCGGTTACCCCCGGCCCCGTCGATGGCGCTGGCAGCGATTCAGCCGGCATGGCTGCAGCCGTGGCGGATCCGTTCGCCACCGCGCCCGCCTTCGTCCGCCAGCTGATCGCCCCCCAGTTGGCCCGCCAGGGCGAGCGGTTGCCGGTCAGCGCCCTGCCGGTGGATGGCACCTTCGCCTGCGGCACGGCCCACTGGGAAAAGCGCAACATCGCCGAGGCCATCCCGGTCTGGGATCCGGAGGTGTGCGTGCAGTGCGGCAAGTGTGTGATGGTCTGCCCCCACGCCGTGATCCGCGCCAAGGTGGTGCAGCCGCAGGAGCTGCAGGCAGCCCCAACCGGCTTCCTGAGCGCCCCCGCCCGGGATCAGCACTGGGCCGGCCAGAGCTTCACCCTGCAGGTGGCCGCCGAAGACTGCACCGGTTGCAGCCTCTGCGTCGAGATCTGCCCGGTGCGCCACCGGGGCGAACCCCGCCGCAAGGCGATCAACATGGCGCCGCAGCGGCCACTGCGCGACCAGCAGCGCGGCAACTGGGATTTCTTTCTGAGCTTGCCAAACCCCGATCGGTTGGCGCTCAATTCCCACCACATCAACCAGCAGCAACTGCAGCAGCCCCTGTTCGAGTTCTCCGGTGCCTGCGCCGGCTGCGGTGAAACGCCTTACATCAAGCTCGCCACCCAGCTGTTCGGTGATCGGATGGTGGTGGCCAACGCCACCGGCTGCTCCTCGATCTATGGCGGCAGCTTGCCCACCTCCCCCTGGAGCGCCAACGACGAAGGTCGTGGCCCCGCCTGGTCCAACTCCCTGTTCGAGGACAATGCCGAATTCGGCCTTGGCTTTCGCCTCGCCTACGACCAGCGGCGCCACAGGGCCGAGGCTCTGGTGCGGCAGCTCTGCAGCCAGGGCGAAGGTTTGGACCAGGGACCTGGGGGCGATGCGATCGGGCCCATTCCCAGTGCCCTGGCCGAGGCCCTGCTGGGCGCCGATCAAAGCGATGAACCGGGCATCTTCGAGCAGCGCCAGCGCGTCGCTGCATTGAAGGCCAGGCTTCAGGCCACCCTCCACGACTCAGCCCCAGGCACCGGGTACGCCGATGGAACCCTAGTGGCGGCCCGCAGCCTGCTCAGCCTCGCCGATGACCTGGTGAAACGCAGTGTCTGGATGATCGGCGGCGATGGCTGGGCCTACGACATTGGCTTCGGCGGCATCGATCACCTCTTCTCCAGCCATCACAACATCAACATCCTGGTGCTGGATACGGAGGTGTACTCCAACACCGGCGGCCAGATGTCGAAGGCCACGCCCCTGGGAGCGGTGGCGAAGTTCGCCAGCGATGGCAAGGCCAGCGCCAAGAAGGACCTCGGATTGATCGCGATGACCTATGGCAACGTTTATGTGGCCAGCGTGGCCATGGGTGCCCGCGATGAGCACACCCTGCGGGCGTTCATCGAAGCCGAGTCCTATGACGGCCCGTCGCTGATCCTGGCCTATTCCCACTGCATCGCCCACGGCATCGACATGGCCAAGGGCATGCAGCATCAACGGCAGGCGGTGGATTCCGGCCGCTGGCTGCTCTACCGCCACGACCCTCGCCGGGCCGCCCGTGGTGAGAACCCCCTGATCGTCGATTCCCACGCCCCCACCCTGCCCGTCGCCGAGGCGATGGCCGCCGAAAACCGCTTCCGCATGCTCAGCTACAGCCAGCCCGAGCAGGCCAAAACCCTGACGCGGCTCGCCCAGGCCGACATTGACCGGCGCTGGGCGCGCTACCAGCAGATGGCTGCCCCCCTGGCCCCACCGCCCATCGCTGGCACGAGCCCGGCTCCGGCTCCGTCGCCATGAGTGACATCGACCTCAGCACCAGCTACCTCGGGCTGCCGCTGGCATCGCCCCTGGTGGTGGGGGCCGCGGCGCCGCTCAGCGCCGACCTCGACCACATCGTCCGGCTGGCGGATGCGGGGGCCTCTGCCGTTGTGCTTCATTCCCTGTTTTTGGAGCAGATCAAGAGGGATTGGCAGGAATGGGACCACCACCAGGAGCACGGCAGCGAGAGCTTCGCGGAATCCCTCAGCTACCTGCCCCGCACCGATCCAGGCCACCTCGGCACGGAGGGCTACCTGCGGGAGATCGAAGCCGCCCGCCGCAGGGTGGAGATCCCGATCATCGCCAGCCTCAACGGCGCCCACGCCGGGCCTTGGGCCGCCACCGCCAGGGCCCTGGAGCAGGCCGGTGCCAGTGCGATCGAGTTGAACCTCTATGCGGTGCCCACCGATCAGACCATCAGCGGCGCCGAGCTGGAAAACGAGCAAGTGGAGCTTGTGCGCACTGTCTGCACAGCGGTGACGCTGCCCGTGGCCGTGAAGCTCAGCCCCTATTACACCAATCTCACCCACCTGGCTCACCGCTTCCAGGCTGCGGGCGCACGAGGGCTGGTGCTGTTCAACCGCTTTTACCAGCCCGACATCGACATCGACAGCCTGGAGCACCGCCCCAACTTGCTGCTCAGCACAGCGGCCGACCTGCGGCTGCCGCTGCGCTGGATCGCCCTGCTCCATGGCCGGGTGACGCTCGACTTCGCCGCCAGCGGCGGCCTCAGCCACGGCACCGATGTGGTGCGGATGCTGATGGTGGGCGCCAGCGTCACGAT
>JBBASD010000033.1:0-15513 GCA_040399485.1 Cyanobium sp.
GTGCAAACGATCGTGCTGAGCCGGGCCGGGGGCCGCACGGGCGTGCCCGAACGGGAGTCTCTGGGCCATCTTGCGGCCCTGGGCGCCTCCCTATGCCTCTACCTGAGTGCAAGACATGTGGAGGCCGTCGAAGCTGAACTGCTGCTTCACTACGACCCGGAAACACCTGTGGCCATCGGTTATCGCGTCAGCTGGCCCGACCAGTGGTTAACCATCGTGCCCCTGCGCCAGATGGCCGCCACCAGCCGCGAGCAGCAACTGATTCGCACGACGCTCTACGTGGTGAGCCCTGCCCTGAGGCCGCCGCCAGCGGCGCGCTCCAAGCTGTATTCCGCCAGCCACAAGCATCTGTTTCGAGGTGGAGTCGGCACGCCTTAGTCGTCGGCGCCGACCTCGGCCAGACGGAACACGTCTTGCTCCCGGTTGTAGCGATACAACCCACAGCTGCGGGTCCAGCTCACCAGGGTTCCGAAAACGGCGTCGGCCTCGCTGCGGGTGAACTGTTCGTTGAGCAGATCCAACATGCTCTCACCCTCCACCTCAATGCGGGGGCTGGCCTCCATGGCTGCCTGCAACCGGCGGATGAGGGGCACATGGGCCACGAGCTGGGCCCTGAGCAATTCTTGCTGGCCTTCCTCACTGGCGGCTCGCAGCTGCTGCCCAGCCGCTGTCAGCCGCAGTTGGCCTTCCTCCACTTCCATCAACTGCAGCAGCTCGCCGGCATCCAAAATCGGCAACAGTTCGTCCAGTTCCAGCACTAGGTCGTCAGCCAGCTCGGCCAGGCTGGTGCCACCGTCTTCGTCCACGGTGGCGATGAGGTCTCCGATGGCCCCCAGGGAGACAGGTGGTATGGCCAGGGACGCCGCTGTGGTTGGCGGCTCCAGGGGCAATGGCCTTTCGCCCACGGGCATGTCCGGATCGGTCATGTAGCGGTAGAGGCGGTCCACCAGGGTGCGGAAGGCCGGCAGATCCGAATCCCGCGGCCGGGGCAGATCGATGGGGACCACGCCGCGAATTCGACCTGGATTGGAACTGAGTAGCACCACCCGATCACTCAGCAAAACCGCCTCCTCGATGCTGTGGGTCACGATCACGATCGAGCGTGCCGGAAACCGGCCCCCAGCCCAGAGCTCATCAATATCGCGCCTCAGGTTTTCGGCCGTGAGGATATCCAGGGCACTGAAGGGTTCATCCATCAGCAACAGGGCCGGTTCCATCACAAACGCCCTGGCAAACCCCACCCGCTGCCGCATCCCCCCCGACAGCTCGCGCGGATAGGCTTCGGCGTTGCCCTCGAGTCCCACCATCGCCAGGGCCTTTAGGGCACGCTGACGGACTTCGGTCTCAGGCAGTCCGCGGGCTTCCAGGCCGATCGCCGTGTTCTCTTCCACCGTCAGCCAGGGCAGCAGGGCAAAGCTTTGGAACACGATCGCCACATCACGATTCACCCCGCGCAAGGCCCGACCATCGCGACTGATGACCCCCTCGGTGGGGGGCAACAAACCCGCCATGATGCGCAGCAAGGTGCTTTTGCCACTGCCGCTGCGACCCAGTAGGGCCACGACTTCGCCTGCAGCAATATCCAGATCGATTTCATCGAGCACCGCCACCCGGCTGCGGCCGTCGGCACTGCTGAAGAGTTTGGCCACATGGCGCAGTCGCAAGAGGGGATCAGGACCCATACCGCTCTGCTCCGTAGTGATAGAGAGGGCGCCATAGCAATCTGTTGGTGCTGACCACCAGCAGGGCCATCACCACCAAACCCAATAGCAGGCGTGATGATTCACCCTGGGCACTGGCCTCGGCGATATACGAGCCCAAACCAGCCGTGCGCAACCGCTGGGGTCCCCAGGTGACAAGTTCGGCCACGATCGAGGCGTTCCAGGCCGCTCCGCAGGCCGTTATCGCCCCTGTGATCCAAGTGCTGAACATGGCCGGTAGCAGGAAGCGGCGCCACTTCTGCCAACCCCGCAGCTGAAACACATGGGCCATCTCCCGCAGGTCACTGGGGATGGCGCAGGCGCCGGCCGTGGCGTTGAAAAGCACATACCACTGGGCCCCCATCGCCATCAGCGGCACACAGCCCAACCACAGGGGCGTGCCCGTGGCCAGGAACAACACCGTGAAAAAGGGAAAAAGGAGGTTGGCCGGCAGGCTGGCCAGCATCAAGATCAGGGGCTGCAAAAGGCTGGCCAGCCTGGGCCGCAGGCCGATGGTGGCGGCCAAGGGCAGGAATACCAGCGTGCTGAGTCCCACCACCGCCATGGCCCTGGCAAAGGTGAGCAGGCCCAGTCCCAGCACGGATAGCACCTCCGTCAGGCCCACCTGTTGGATACAGCGTTGCAACAGCAAGGCAAGGGCCATGCCCCCCGCCAGCAGGACGCCTCGATCGATGGCTTCCGGAGTTAGTACCAAACGCCGATGGGTGGTGGTATCCACGGCCGGTGCCGTCCAGAGGTTGAGGCGGCGGCGCAGGCCGCCACTGGCCAGGGTGATCAGATCAGTGAGGCGCCGCAGCCCTGCGGATCCGGCGATGATGTCAAGGAACCAGGAGCTGGCGGCTGTGGCAGCCGGGCTGGGATCGAGGCGAAACTGCTCGCTCCAGGCCACCAAGGGCCGCCAGAAAAGCTGGTCGATCAGCACAATCATCGCCAACATCGTCAGCAGGGCCAACACCACCTGATCAAGCCGTTGCTGGGCAATCGCTGAGGCCACATAGGAACCCAATCCCGGCAATACGTAATCTGTATTATTTACACTGATAGCTTCGCTCTGGGTGACGAAGAACCAGCCACCGGCAAAGCTCATCATCCCGTTCCAGACCAGGGGAATCGCACTGGCCGGCAACTCCAGTCTGGTCAGGCGCTGCCAGCCGGTGAGGCCCATTACCTGGGAAGCTTCCCTCAATTCCACGGGGATGGTGTTGAGGGATTGGTGATAACAGAAGATCAGATTCCATACCTGACTCGTCACAATCGCAAAAAGGGCCGCCGCCTCAAGCCCTAGCAGACGTCCTGGAAAAAGTCTCAGGAAGAAGGGGACGCTCACCGCCAAAAACCCCAGCACCGGCACGGATTGCAGCACATCCACCATGGGTAGAATCAGCCTTTCTGCCACGGGCGAGCGACTGGTCAGCGATCCCAGGCTGATCGCGATACCCAGGGAGATCGCCAACCCGAGAAACATACGCAGGCAGGATCGGGCGGCGTAGTACGGCAACAGGGCTGGATGGAGGTCGACCTGGGCGTGACTTTGACTGGGGTGAAAGCTGACGGCCATTTGGCTACCCAGATCGGCAACGCCAACGACGAGAACAAGACCCAGCAACAACAGGGCCAGATCTAGTAAGACAGCGGATGCTCCTTCACCAATCTGGGAACTGACATTTTGGCCCTCCAGCGACGTTGGGGCAGAGGGGAAAGGGGGGGGCTTCAATCCCGCTTCAGCAGCTCGTCACGACTCATTTTGAGCTGTTTCCATACCTGCTTGATCTCGTCATAGGCCTGCTCCTGGCTGAGCTTGCCGTTCGCCTGAAGGCCGACGATCAACCCCACCCGCTCGGCGAAGGTTTCCAGGTTCTGATGAAACATCAACCGATCGGGGCTCCAATCAGCCCCTCGATAACTGCCGTGGGCTTCCAGCGGTGAGCGCACACCCTGGGTCGACACTGGCGATGGCCCGCCGTTACCGGCAGGCCTCTCGGAGGAGTCGTCGTTCAAGGCTGCTCGTGGGAATTTTTTTGATTTTAGTCGCCTCGCCCTGCTGGATGCCCGCATTAGAAGGAACCAACAAAAGTGTCGTCTGGGAGACACAGCCCCGGGGTTTACATCGCTTGGAATGGAGGTCGCTACTTCAGTGGCCATGACCCGTCTGCTGCGTACCTGGTTACCACCGGTGAGCACCTGCCTGCTGCTTCAGGGGGCCATCGCCGGGGGCAGCGTCCTGTTGAATCGCTGGCTCACCCCTCCCACTCCGTGCTGCGACTCACTCCAGGCGCGCTGAGTTCCCAACGGCTGGTTCAGCGCCCTGGATCCTGGCCCAGCCACCTTTACGTCCATGGCGGCCTGGCCCCCACCGCCATTGAACTGCTTGTTTTTGAGCCCGAGGGCGTTCAGCGCCACGTCCCCCATGACCCCGAGGAGATCCTGGAGTTGCGCCAGCGGGACCAGCCCCTCTGGTTGCGGATTCGGGGCTTGGCCGACCGCCCTGGAATCACCTCCTTGCTCGGTCAACTCGGCATTCCGCCAACGCTGATCGCTCCTTTGATCGAAGTTCCCCAACGGCCCCAGGTGGACTGTCTGGATGCGGTGATCATGGTGGTGCTGCACCGCCTGGCCAGCACCCGCGTGCCGGGTTTCCTGGTGAGTGAACAGGTTGGTCTGTTGCTGATCAATGGCTTGCTGATCACCATCGAAGAAGGAGCCCCTGGCGATTCGTTTCCGGGCCTCACCCAATGGTTGCTCTCCAACCGGGCTGCCCCCAGTGACCGCGATCTGGATGACATTCTCCATTTTTTGATTGACGAAATTTTGGATGGCCTCTTTCCCCTGCTGGAGGGCATCGCCCATGAACTCGATGAGCTTGAGGAGGCCGTACTGCGCAGGCCAAAACCCAAATTGTTGAATGTGGTTTTCAGGTTTCGCAGCAATTTGCGCACCATCCGCAGCCAGGTTTGGCCGTTGCGCCATCAGATTAAGATGCTGCTGCGCCAGAATCAGAATCTGTTGGGAAAGGAGGCGTTGTTGGGCTTCCAGGAGATGGCGGAGATGGTGGAAATGTTGTTTGAAAACTGTGAACTGCTTCGCAGTCAATGTGATGCCATTACCCAGGCCTACAGCGCCAGTGTGGGCAATCGCATGAACCAGGTCATGAAGACCCTGACCATCCTCACCAGCATCTTTGCCCCGCTCACCCTGATCGCCGGCATCTATGGCATGAACTTTGAGGTGATGCCCGAATTGCACTGGCGCTTCGGCTACCTGGTTGCGCTGGCGTTGATGGGCTTGATTGCCCTGGTGCAGTGCCTCTGGCTGCAGCGCCGGGGTTGGTTCCAGGACTGGACCGCCATGAAGTGAGCCGCCAGGGCTGCCTGGCGGGCTGGGCGCCTGCTTTCTTAACCGCGACATAACGACTGCGGTGCCCGGCAGTTGCTAATTAGGTCCAGCACCCGTTTGTAGGCTTTTCGATGTCCTTCGCCCAGAAGGCCCTGATCTTTGGCACGGTCGCGGCCATCGTGGCTGGTACAAGCGCCACAGCACAGAGTGCTCTTAATGGCGCAGGGGCGACGTTCCCGGCGCCCTTCTATCAAAGCTCCTTTGCAGGGCTTGCCGCCGCCGGCGGCCCCAAGGTGAACTATCAGTCAGTGGGCTCCGGGGCCGGA
This sequence comes from Cyanobium sp., assembly GCA_040399485.1. Classification (GTDB taxonomy): domain Bacteria; phylum Cyanobacteriota; class Cyanobacteriia; order PCC-6307; family Cyanobiaceae; genus Cyanobium. The sequence continues at coordinate 5,381 of JBBASD010000033.1, forward strand.
GTGCGTCAGTTCGTGGCTGGCACAGTCGATTTCGGTGCTACCGATGAACCGATTAAGGCATCAGAAGCCGCAAAGGTTAGCCGCGGTGTGATTCAGTTCCCCACCGTCGGCGGCACGATTGCCGTGGCCTACAACAAGGCTGACTGCCCCGCCCTGCGTCTCACCCAGGACCAGCTTGTCAAGGTGTTTCTCGGCGAGATAAAGACCTGGGAAGGGTTGAAATGTGGCAAGGGTCCGATCACGGTGGCCCACCGCTCCGATGGTTCCGGCACTACCTTCGCCTTCACAAGCTCCCTGTCCGCTTTTTCCCCCGCTTGGAAGAGCCGGGTGGGCGAGGGCAAGAGCGTCAATTGGCCCGTGGGCGTTGGCGGCAAGGGCAATGAAGGCGTCGCCGGCATCCTCACCAATACCCCTGGCTCCATCGGCTACGTCAACCAGGCCTTCGTCAAGGGCCAACTCAAGGCGGCTGCGCTGCAGAACCGTGCTGGTGCCTTCGTGAAGCCGGGCCTCAAGGGCGGTACTGATGCCCTCAGCAACATTCGCCTGGATGCCAAGCTGGCCGGTGAAGACCCCAATCCCGCCGGGGCTGGCAGCTACCCGATCTCCACCCTCACCTGGATTCTTGCCTACGAGAAGGGCAATGGCGCCAAGGCCGCTTCGATTCGCAAGTCGTTGGAGTACCTTCTGGGCCCCGGTCAGGCCAAGGCCGATGACCTCGGCTATGTCCCCCTGCGGGGCGACATTCTCAGCAAAGCCAAGAGCGCTGTGCGCCGCATCGGTCCCTGAGAGTTTCACGCCATAGGGCCTAACCAGGCAAGGCCTGATTGATTTGGTTCCAGGCGGCCTATGCAGGCCGCTTTTTTTGTTGGATTGGGGTCAATGGCATCATCTTGCTTGGCATGGTTTGTCGACCAAAAACTAGGCTGCGTAGCTGAGAATGCTTTAGTCAAACCTTAACCTTTCCACTACCACGTCTTCATCAATCCAAGCAGTATCGCCCCATACGCTGGCACCGTTCACCAACAATGCCGGCCATGGTTTTCACTTCGCCACGCGCCACCGGAAGCAGTGATGGATTCAGGGAATTACTGGAAACGAGCTATCAGAAACGTAGTCTTGTCCATGTAAGTGCTGGCAGTGGCGTTCCCCTGTTGCGGGACCACATCTGGTTGGTAGTGCGGGGCATGGTGAAGCTCACAGCCCTGACCATTCACGGCGATGAAATGGTGCTTGGCTTGGCGGGTGCCAATGAGCCCTTTGGCGATCCCCTAGCCGGCGTTGAGGCCTACAGCGCCTTGGCTCTTGCTGATAGCGACCTCCTCTGTTTGCCGGTGCGGGAGATCCATGGGGATCCCGCCTTGGCTGTGGCGATGCTGCATGCCGTCAGTCAGCGTTATCGCCAGAGTCAGTCCCTGCTCGGTCTGATGGGACTGAGGCGGGTTGAAGAACGGTTGAGGGGCTTTCTTGAAATGTTGGCTTCTGAATACGGCCAACCCTGTGCCGAAGGTTTGCGACTCAATGTGCGTCTCACCCATCAGGAACTGGCCAGTGCCCTAGGCACCACCCGCGTCACCGTGACCCGCGTCCTCGGTGCTCTGCGGGAAGAAGGTTGGCTGCAGCTGGATGGCCAACGCCGGCTTGTGTTGAGCCACCTGCCCCGTTCCTGACCTCCGTGCCCTTCAGTCCCCTCGTCCCTCTAGAGCACAATGGCGGCATGGCCGCTTCCCTGCTGGTCGTCGAGGACGACGACACGATTCGCGACACGATTCGCGAAGCCCTGATCCTGGAGGGATACGAGGTGACGGCCAGCGGTAATGGCCGCGAAGCCCTCTCCCTGGTGCAGACTGCTGCCGAGCGGGCCCCCTTCTCCCTGGTGGTCCTGGATCTGATGCTGCCAGGTCTTGATGGCCTTGATCTCTGCCGTCAAATCCGGCAGAGCGAAAACAGCATCCCGATTCTGGTGGTAAGCGCCCGTGACAGTGAGCGTGACCGGGTCCTGGGGCTGGAGGTTGGTGCCGATGACTATCTGGTCAAGCCCTTTGGCATGCGCGAACTGGTGGCCCGTTGTCGCGCCCTGCTGAGGCGCAGCAACGGTGGTTTCAGTCAAGGACGGGTCCTGGAGCATGCCAATCTGCGCTTGTTTACGGAAGAATGTCGCGTCACCCGTGATGGCCAGGAGGTGAACCTCTCGCCCAAGGAATACCGATTGCTGGAGCTATTTATGCAGAATCCGCGCAGGGTCTGGAGTCGCGACAAGCTTTTAGAGCAGATCTGGGGACTCGATTATTTCGGTGATAGCAAAACTGTCGATGTCCATATTCGTTGGCTGCGTGAAAAACTGGAAACCAATCCTTCCAATCCAGAACATCTTTTGACCGTGCGCGGCTTTGGCTATCGCTTCGGTTGAGTGATGCTTGCCATGCTGTTGACATTGGCCCTTGCCCTGGGCTTGCTCCTGGGCTGGAGCCTGGCCCAATCCCGCCAACGTCCAGCTGGTCGTCTTGAAAGGGGCAGTCGCCAATGGCTGCGCTGGTTGGAGGCCGCCCCAAGTGGCTGGCTGATTGTGGCCGCAGACGATGGGGTTCGTCTACTCAATCCCAGGGCCGAACGATTGCTGCAGCTGGGTACCGCCATTCCCAGTCCGGTTTTCCTTGAGCAGATCTGTGCCGATGCCCGACTGCGCGAAGTTATCCACGCCGCCCGTCGCCATCAGCGCCCCCAGCGACTCGAATGGGAGCTGGGCGGTGAAGAGCTGGAGGCCATTGCCCTGCCTGGCGATGGGGGTTGGGTGGGTGTGCAACTGCAGAGTCGCCGTTCGATTGAAGCCCAACTCGACCAACAGGAGCGTTGGGTCAGTGATGTGGCCCATGAACTGCGAACTCCCTTGACGGCCCTGCTGCTGGTGGGCGACAGCCTTTCCGCCCAGGTGACCAGTGGCAATGCGGTTCTGGTGGAGCGTCTGCAGCGGGAGCTGCGGCGGCTCCAGGCACTTGTTGTTGATCTGCTCGAGTTGTCCCGGTTGCAGAACAGCCTCCCGGGTCAGGGCATGGCCTTGAAACCGGTGGATTTGGCCTCCTTGGTGGAGCGTGTCTGGGCGGGGCTCCGCCCCCTAGCCGCAGCAAGGTCCATCGGCCTGTCACTGCATAAGCCGATGCTGGATGCTCCGGCGGCAGTCGTAGTAGGTGATGAATCCCGCCTGCACCGGGCCCTGCTCAATTTGCTGGACAATGCCCTTCGCTACAGCCCCGATGGCGGCAAGGTCGAGGTCCGCCTTGCCCAGGGCCGCCACTGGTGCCGTATTGAGGTTCAAGATCAGGGCCCGGGGTTCAGTGAGGCCGATTTGGAGCACATGTTCGAGCGTTTCTACCGGGGCGATCCTTCCCGCATGCGCAGTCGGCGCACGGGCAGTGGTCTGGGGCTTTCCATCGTCCAGCAGATTGCCCTGACCCATGGCGGGCGGGTGCAGGCGAACAACCATCCCCAGGGAGGGGCCTTGATCGAACTGCTCCTGCCCGTCGCCCGCTGAAGTCAAACCCGAGGACCGATGGATGACCATTCGGGTGCGTCAAGGGCGGCCCGCCCTTGACGCGATGCAGGCACAGGAGCAGCTGGATCAGGCTTTGCCGCGGTTGCTCAAGGGCCTGGCTTGTCAGGAGGGATTGGGCCTTTTAGTAACCAGAGGTTGGGTCCATCGATCCAAACCAGCAGGGACTGATCGGCGGCCTTCAGCCACTGCTGTTGGACTGGATCAAGACCGAGCGCCCGGGCCGCCGCCAAGGGCAGACGGCGTGCCTGCACACCCTCGCTTATGGCGCTATCGGTGCCGGTCGCGAACGCAGCCGGCGCAGCCTGCTCCCATAGCTGCAGGTATGGTGCGGCGTCGCTGGCCTTGAGAGGCTCGCGGCCAGCACCCGAAGGACCGGGGCTTGGCGGCGTCGCCTCGCCGCTGCTGGCTCGCAATTCGCGCCAGCGTTGCAGGGCTTCAGCAGGTGGCGAGGGGGAAAGCCGCAGGGGGCTTGGGGCCAGGGCAAGGGGCATGGTTCCAGCCGCCTCTTGCGTGGAACCGGAGGCTGGGGCACCCTTTGCACCTTTGCTGCCGCTTTGGACCCGTGCTCCCTTGGTTGTTGATCCAGCCATGGGGTGGGCTTTGGCTGCGGCCGCCCTGGCCATGGCGAGGGAAGGGGGTGTGGCGTCCCCATGGGCCCCTGGGGAGGAGGTTTTGGAGGGCTTCAGCAACAGGGTTGATTGAATTTTGGTGCTTTTTGCTTCAGGTTGTCGAGCGCCTGGCTTGGCCGTCGTGGCGCCAGGGGAGTTAGCGGGGCCGGCCTCGGTGGCGTTCTTGTTTGGCAGGGGCCCCAGCAAGTCGGGGGGAGGTGGCGGCAGGGCCGTGGCCGGTGGCAATGGAATGGTTGTGGCCGCCACCTCCTGGGCCATGCGACGACTGAAGCGCAACAGTTCTGGTGTGGTGTCTTCGGCAGTGAGGACCTGGGCCTTGCTGGGACTGCGGCGCCATGGGTTGTGGGCCAAAAGCAGGCCATGGCCCACTAGGGCCGCCGCCAGGGCTAGCCCCAGGGGAGCGGCGGCTGGGAAGCCGCCGCGCAGGGACATCAACAATGGCAAGGAGAGCTGGGGGCGGGTCATGGCAATTGAAGTTCCAGGTCCAGTCCGATGTTTTCCAGACGGGAGATCAGTTGTTGCACAACACCCCAGGGGACGCCGGCGTCGGGAATCAGTCGAAGCACTGGGGCTGCAGGCAGCTGCCCCGGGGCCTTGGACCGCGTGAGCAGGGGAACCAGATCCTGGGGGCGAATCGGTTGATTCCACACCCGCAGTTGCCCCCGGGCATCGAGATGCAGAGCGATCACCCCCTCCCGCGCCACCCTTTGGGCCAACCGCTGGGGAATCACTACCAGGGCCAGACAGGTGGCACAGAGGGCAATGGAGACCAACCCCATGGCGACGGAATCGAGCCATAGGGCCGGTTTCATCCGGATGGCCCCCCCTCAGGCAGATCGAGCAAAACCGGTTGGGGGGAGAGACTGCGCAGCCACTGCAGGGACCGCTTCACTTCGCCCATCGACAGGGAGGCGGAAGGGAGAAAGTGCCGCAACCCCTGTTCACCGTCCAGCCGCAAGCGATTGGCGAGGTCCAAGCGGCTGATGGGAGCTCCATCGACGAACCAACGGTCTCCAGGAGCCTCAACGATCCAGTTGGGACTGCCGAGTGGCTCGGCGGCGAGGGTGGGCTGGGATTTCGGCACAGTCCTGGTGACTAGAAGGGGCAAGGACGACACCGCGCCACAGACCAGCAGGGTGAGAGCCACTAACGAAGGTATGACGTAGCTCATGGCTTGGTTGGCAGGGCCCGCAGGCGCAGGCGACGACGCAACCCATCCAGTTGCCATTGCCGGATGCCCTGGTTGGCGAACAGGCTGCTGGTGGCGATCAGACTGATGATCAAACCAAGGGCTGTACTCAACAACACCTGGCCGTAGTTGTTGAGATTGGCGCCAGCAGGGAGCACAAGCTGGGGGCCGAGACTGGCCAAAACCCGCATCAGACCAATCACGGTTCCGATCAGGCCGAGCAGGGGACCGAGGACTCCGGCGGCCTGGAGCATGGGCTCCCCGAAAGCCATCTGGGAATTCAACTCCAGCAACTGGGATTCAATCGCATCAGGACCGCCATTGACGGTCTGCTCCCAATGGTTTTGGCGCTGGCGCCGCTGGCGCCACCATTGCAGCCAATAGCGAGCTCGATCGAAACTGACTGTGACGACAGCGATCGAGAGGAGCAGGAGCAACAGAGAGATGGGACCGTCTCCGCCAACTGCGGGCAGGCCCCCCAAGGGAGCCATCGCCGGATTAGGGGCGGCGGAGATCGGGACGGCCAACCTGAATCATGGAATTTGGTTGCATCGTATGGGACCCAAGCCGCTTGGCGATGTCGGCCGATCACTTGACAAGACCTGGCCGCCATCTCTTGAACTGACCTTCCCTCCCCTGATTAGGCTCTTACTAAACGGGGAATCCCTGAGCCCCAAGAGTGATTCCATGAGTGCCACCCAAGGCAACGACCCTCTCAACACCAGTGCGAGTGCGATCTACACCGATAACAGCCAGACCATTGGTCGCACTCCCCTTGTTCGGCTCAACAGGGTCATCGAAGGGTGTGGCGCCACTGTTTTGGCCAAGATCGAAGGCCGTAATCCGGCCTATTCCGTTAAATGCCGCATTGGCGCCGCCATGATCTGGCAGGCCGAGCGGGATGGACGGCTCGGACCCGGAAAAGAATTGATCGAGCCCACCAGTGGCAACACAGGCATTGCCCTTGCCTTTGTGGCTGCCTCCCGGGGCATTCCCCTGACGCTGACCATGCCCGAAACCATGAGCTTGGAGCGCCGCAAGCTGCTCACGGCCTATGGAGCCAAGCTGGTTTTGACGGAAGGAAAGTTGGGGATGGGAGGTGCAATCGCCGCCGCTCGGGATCTGGCCCAGACGGCGCCGGATCGTTACGTAATGCTGCAGCAGTTCGTCAATCCCGCTAACCCCCAAATTCACCACGACACCACCGGCCCGGAACTCTGGACCGACAGCCAGGGTCAGATGGATGTCTTGGTGGCGGGAGTCGGCACTGGGGGCACAATTACAGGGGTCAGCCGCTACATCAAACGCACCCTGCAAAAACCCCTGATCTCGGTGGCCGTAGAACCCGCCAACAGTCCTGTAATTTCCCAGACCCTCTCGGGGCAACCCTTGCAGCCCAAGCCCCACAAGATTCAGGGAATCGGTGCTGGTTTTGTTCCTGAGAACCTCGACCTCACGTTGGTGGATCGGGTCGAGACCGTGGCCGATGAAGAGGCCGTTGGCATGGCGCGCCGTCTAATGCGTGAAGAGGGCATCTTGGCAGGTATCTCCTGCGGGGCCGCCACCGTGGCGGCCCTGCGGTTGGCGCGGGAAGAAGCATTTCGCCATCGCACCATCGTGGTGGTGCTGCCAGATTCCGGTGAGCGTTATCTGAGTTCAGTTCTCTTTGAAGGGGTCTTCAACGAGAAGGGGTTGGCGGTGGTTTGAGGGGGGCGATCAGGCCATGGTGACAAACTCCTCGGCCACGGTGGGGTGCAGGGCCATCGTGCGGTCAAAGTCCGCCTTGGTAGCCCCCATACCCAGGGCAATCGCCGCCATCTGGATGATCTCGGCGCTGTGCTCGCCCACCATGTGGCACCCCAGGACCCGTTGATCGGGGCGGTGGACCACCAGTTTGAGCAGGGTGCGGGGCCCTCGCTTGGGCAGGGCCTGAGCCATGGCCCTGAAACTGGCTCGGTGCACCTCAATGAAGTTGCTGCCAAAGCGTTTGATCGCCTCCTCTTCGCTGAGGCCCACCGTGGCCAGCTCGGGCTGGCTGAAGACCGCCTTGGCCACCAGGTCGTGGTTAACACGCCTGGGCTTGCCGCCATAAATTGTATCGGCAAATGCCCGGCCCTCATCTATTGCCACTGGGGTCAGATTGACCCGATCGGTCACATCGCCAACGGCATAGATGTGGGGGACGGAGGTGGCCTGGTCCCCATCAACCACGATATGGTCGTCAGCGACGGCCACCCCGGCGGCCTCCAGGTCAAGTCCTTGCAGGAAAGGCCTACGACCTGTTGCCAGCAACACCCCCCCACAGGCCAGGCCCTCACCGCTTTGGGTGCGCACTGTTAGGGCCCCTGGCTCACCCTCAATGGCGATGGGCTGCTGCTGGAAGTGCAGCTCCAGTCCATTGGCCAGCAGTCCTTCCTGGACAACCGCCACCGCTTCGCGATCAAAGCCCTTGAGCAGTTGGTTTCCCCTTACGAGCTGACACACCTGCACCCCTAGTCCCAGCAAAATTCCGGCCACTTCACAGGCAATGAAGCCTGCCCCCACGATCACCACTCGTTGGGGAAGGGCCTCAAGTAGAAAGAGGTCGTCACTCACCCAGGCCAGCTCAAGCCCTGGAATGGAGTGTCGCTGGGGCCGGCCGCCGACGGCGATCAGCAGCCGATCCGCCTGCAGGGTGCGGGCCGGTTGCCCACTGGCTTTAACCTCCACACTGTGGGGATCGCTCAGGCGGGCCCAACCTTCCACAAGGCTGACACCGGCCTTGATCAGGCCCTGCCTGTGGATTCCTTCGAGACGGGTGACTTCGTCCCGCACCCGTTGAAGCAGCACCCCCCCCTGGGGAACTGGTGTGGAGAGTTGCCATCCGTAGGCCCTGGCATCCTCGGCCAGGTGGCCGAAGGCGGAGCCGTAAACCAGCAGCTTTTTGGGAACACACCCTCGGATCACGCAGGTGCCGCCGACTCGATCCCCCTCGACGATGGCCACCCGGGCGCCGTAGCTGGCAGCCCGTTTGGCGGCTGCCAGACCGCCGGAACCAGCACCAATAACGAGTAGATCGAAGCAATCGTCCATGACTCAGCGGGCAGGTCCTTGGGCAACTTAGGTGGCTTGGCCGAAGCAAGGCGCCATGAAAAAACCCTCCGCCGCAACGAAGGGTTGGGACACTTCTCCAGTTTGTTGCGGGGGAACGTTGGGACTGGATCGCGCTGGACAGGGGTTGGAGTGTTAGAGGGCGGTTCCGTCCCGGTCGCCGGTACGGATCCTGATTGCCATCTCCACTGGACTGACGAAGATTTTGCCGTCGCCAATTTCACCGGTACGGGCCGCATCACCGATGGCGGTAATGGTGGCCTCCACCTTGTCATCAGGAACAACCACCATCAATTTCGCCTTGGGTAGAAACTCAACGGTGTATTCGGTGCCGCGATAACGCTCCACCTGTCCTTTCTGTCGACCGAAACCGCGGGCGTCGTTAACGGTCATACCAATCACATCAATGGCCACCAGGGCCCGTTTGATGGCGTCCACCTTTGTGGGGCGCACAAGTGCCGTGATCATTTTCATAATGGGGTTTGGCTCAGTTAGTCATGGGGTCGTAAGCCTCTTCGCCGTGGGCCACGAAGTCGAGACCGCGGTCTTCAGATTCATCAGAAACACGGAGTTTCATAAACAGGCCCAGGAACCAGAGGATCAGTGCCGTGCCCAGGGCAACGAAGCCGTAGGTGAACAATACGGCCTTCAATTGGGCCATGAACAGGCCCGCATTGCCCCCCTCCTCAATGATCTTGGCAGAAAGGGGGAAGTAGTCTGCAGGCACCAGAGTTTTCACCGCAAGCAGTCCGGTCAGCAGCGCTCCGACAGTCCCACCGACGCCATGCACCATGAAAGTGTCAAGTGAATCATCAAATTGAACCGCCGCTTTGATGCGTACGGCAATCGTGCAGGCCATGGCAGTGAGGGCCCCAATCACAATTGATGCACCCACGTAGACGAATCCGGCGGCGGGAGTGATGCCCACCAAGCCCGCTACGGCACCTGTGGCGGCACCGACCGCAGTGGGTTTGCCGTCCTTGAACCACTCAATCAGGCACCAGGTGAGCATGCCCGCCGATGCGGCTGTGGTGGTGGTCAAGAAGGGATAACCAGCGGTTTTGGAGGCAAACATGCTGGCGCCGTTGAAACCGAACCAGCCAAACCAAAGCAAACCGGCGCCGAGCAGAATGAAAGGAACGTTGTGGGGAGGGCGCTTATTATTGGGCCAGGTGGTGCGAGGACCGATAATAGCCGCTGCTACCAAGGCGGCGACTCCGGAAGCTATGTGAACGACGGTGCCCCCGGCGAAGTCGATCGCACCGATCGTGCCAAAGGGACCGAGAAAGCCACCACCCCAAACCATTTTGGCCATGGGGGAGTAGATCAACAGGCTCCAGATCAAGCAAAACCAAAACCAGGCTTTGAAGCTGATTCTTTCTACCAGAGCCCCGGAGATCAATGCCGGGGTGATGATTGCAAACATGCCCTGGAAAAGGGCGAAAGAGCTAGTGGAAATGGCAAATCCGTCAGCCAGAGGTGCATCACCCAGCTCGCCACCGACCCCGTTGAACCACATGGCTTCGAGGCCGCCAATGAAGGGACTTTTGAAACCGGTGCCAAAGGCCAGGCTATAACCAACCACCACCCAGAGAACGCCTATGAGACCCATGAGGAAGAAACTCATCATCATGGTGTTGAGCACATTCTTCGAACGGGTAAAACCGCCATAGAAGAA
>JBBASD010000033.1:15613-18183 GCA_040399485.1 Cyanobium sp.
TGGCACCCCGGCGGCCAGACCTTGTGAATGGACCCACCAATCCCCAGGCCCGCTTGCGGCTGTTTGGCCAGGACGAGGCAACGGTGCAGGTGACCTTGTACCGGGACCATCATGCCTGGTGTCCCTACTGCCAAAAGGTGTGGCTCTGGCTGGAGGAGAAGCGGGTTCCTTACCGCATACGCAAGGTGACAATGGTTTGTTACGGCGAAAAAGAGTCCTGGTTCAGGCGGCTGGTGCCCTCGGGTTATCTGCCCGCCCTTGAACTCGATGGGCGCCTGATCACGGAGAGCGACCGCATTTTGGAGGCCCTGGAAGGGGCTTTTGGTCCTCTGGGGGCTCCGATGGGCGAGCCCCAGGGGCTAGCTCTGAGGCGGCTGGAGCGGCGTCTTTTTGCCAGCTGGTGTGAATGGCTCTGCCGCCATGGACTCACGAGTGGCCAGGAGGATCGGGCGGCCCAGGCCTTCAAAAGCATGGCGGGACGCCTGGAGGAGGCCCTGGGGGATAGCGCCGGTCCCTTCCTGCTGGGTGAGTCCCCAGGCACTGTCGACCTGGTGTTTGTGCCCTATCTCGAACGGATGAATGCCAGCTTGGCTTATTACAAGGGCTACCGACTGCGCCAGGCGCACCCGCTGATCGACCGCTGGTTCAAGTCTTGGGAGCAACGGTCCACCTACCTCGGTACCCAGAGTGACTTCCACACCCACGCCCATGACCTGCCGCCCCAGATGGGGTGCTGCCAGGCCAACGGCAGCTCGGACCAACGGGCCCTGGCCCAGCGCGTTGATGCAGGCCCTTGGCCCATCAGCGACGGCGATGAGCCGGATCCGGAAACCAGCCGACCCGAATCCCCCGAGGCGCCCCTGAGGGCCCTGGAAAGGGTCTGTCGCCATCACCAAACCCTGCTGCAACGCAATCCCCTGGGGCCGGAAAGCTTCGACCAACCCTTACGTGCCGCCCTGACCCTGTTGGCCACTGGCGAAGCTTGCAGGCCCGAGGCTGGCTCGGCCAGGGGCTTGAGGTATCTGCGCGACCGCATCAGCGTGCCCAGGGACATGCCCCTGGATGCCGCTAGATGCCTGCGCCGGGCCTTGGAAGCCACGGCCCAGCTCGATAGCAGTGATGCCTGGGCCCAGGGGGCGCCGCTCCATCTCAACCATCGGCTGGATCAGGATCCGACCCCTTTTGTGCACCAGGCCCGGGAGGACTACCTGGTCTGAGGTCGGCTCAGCCTTGGCGGCAGGTCGATACTCGCGGATACAGTCCCAGACCCTGCAGGATAGGGGAAGCCCATTCGTCTCAAACCATGGAAGCCCGTTGGCAGAACCAAACGATCGCCAGTAGCGATGACATCGTGATGTTGGAGGGCAATGCCTATTTCCCTCAAGCCTCTTTGAAGCCTGAGTTTTTTCGCCCTTCCAATCACCGCAGCACCTGCGGTTGGAAGGGCGAAGCTCACTATTTTGATGTGGTGGTTGCGGGGGCTGAGAACCCCAACGCGGCCTGGACCTATCCCGAGCCAAAGCAAGCCGCGAGCGCCATCGCGGGCCGTGTGGCTTTTTGGAAAGGTGTGCAGGTGGCCTGAGACCTGGCCAGAAATGATCAGCAGGTCGGGTGGCGCACCGTGCGCCAATTGCCGGTGGACGTGCTGACTTCGACACCGATGCCAAGGGGTTCTGGGGCTCCGGGAGCTTGGGCTTGCCACCAGAGGGTGGCCTCACTCCAGGCGGATTCAAGGGAGTCGTAAAGGTCGTCAAGTACTGGATGGGGGGATCCGTATTGGTCGACCAAGCGGTAGGAACGTATTACGGGGCCGCGCGGTCGGCTCGAGAAAGCATGGGTGCTGGAAGCCATTGAAAGGGGCACAACTTTCTTGCGGAGGATCATCATTCTGTACCATGTGACAGATTCAAACTGTCACGGGGGCGACAGGAATCTGTGATTTTTGCCCATCTGGCTGGAGCACCAGCAGGCTCCAGGTTTTGGAGCGCAGCATGGGCCGATCAGCCAAGGCCTGCCGCAGAGGAAGGGTGTCAGTTCCGGTCAGCCCTCTGTCCCCGGGGAGAAAGGCTGACGCCAGGGTTCCAAGGACCTTGGAGGAGTCCAGCTAAACGAGGTCTTTAGTCACCTTGCTGGCAATTTAAAGGGATTGTTGGCGGTTCCCCGGCCGGACGATGACGATATGGCCTTTCACTCCTGCCTGGGCAGGGGCCCGTCCCGATCGGAGCGGAAGATGGGTTCGAGGTTGGCCATCGATTCAGAGGCCTTGCGGACGAGATCTTCGAAGCATTCGCGGGTCTGGGGAGCGCCGCGACCCATTGGTTCGCGACTCATCAGCACCAGTTCCAGGACCGGGCCAGCGGCCTTGGCTTGCACATCAGCGAAAAGCTGCAGGCGCAGATGTTCCATGCCGCCGCGCAGCATGGCGCTGAGGTGGGCTGGGGTGCGGTGATCAACCTCGGCATCGAGCTGGTCGACAAGACGATCAAGGCCAGCGATCAGATCCTTGGACTCGATCGGTTTCCGGGGCTTGAGCACCAGCAGAAAGCGGGCCATGGGCAAGGATGGGTTGG
>JBBASD010000034.1:0-17933 GCA_040399485.1 Cyanobium sp.
TTAAAGTGCTATGCTCGGAGCGATCAAGCACCAAGTTTCCACAAATGAGGCTGCATGGGAAATGAGACGAAGGTTAGGCGGTCGGAGTTTAAGGAGACGCTGTTTATCGGATCCTCGTCCGAAGGCCTGAGCACTGCTCGGGCAATCAAAGAGCAATTTGATACGGAGATGGATGTCACCCTCTGGAACGAGGGTGTCTTCAAGATGAATGCGAGCTACCTCGAGTCACTGTTGCGGGCCTCCAGCTTCTTTGACTTCGCCATCCTGGTCTTTACGCCAGACGACCTGGTCACGAGTCGGAGCCAGACACAGTCGGTGCCGCGCGACAATGTCATATTTGAGCATGGCCTATTCCTCGGTCGACTTGGACCAAACCGCGCATTTATTGTGTGCGAGGAAACAACCAAGGTCCTCTCCGACTATGCCGGCATTACTATAGCTACCTACCGAGAGCGCCAAGACGGCAACGTCTTGGCCGCCGTTGGTTCGGCGTGTAATCGGATCCGCACCGCGATTGAGCAAGAGAGACAGCAACCCAAGATAGGGGTCCTCCCATCGACGGCCCTTGCCGTCGGCTACTTCGAAAACTTCGTGTCTAAGGTCGTCCCTGCCTTGGGTAACAAGCGGGAGCTTGAGATGAAGCGGAAGCTAACAGATGCAGAAGGCCGGAAAACGGAGGAGCGCTGCCATCTGGCCTACGATTCATTTGTGCTTCACATCGTCATCCCGAACAACTTGTCTGAGGTGAGCAAAGATAACTTGCAACTCAGAGTCAGTAATCTTGTGCATATCTCGATCGAGACGCCTTTCCGAGATTTTCCATTTTACATCAGGAGCAAGGATTACAATCCGGAATCCAAGGCAGCTCTGTCGGTCTTCGACATCCCTACTACACTTCTAGCGTCCCGCAAGGCCGTCGAATTGATCCTCGGCGGCGGTTCCGTCGGGCTATCATCAGATCAGAGGATTTATGAGCGCCGCGAGATCCGTAATTTCGAACGCACCCTTCGCACGCTGCTCGACAAAGAATACGGCGAGGATAACCCTTACGTGAAGATCGAGTCGATGGCGTACCTGACTTCGCTCTGATCATTGCAACTACTCTGACACTCAAATCAATTTGAAATCCGATGATCGGAACTAGTTTTAGTTCCGATCCGAGACAATTTGTAGACAATATGTCAATGCGCCGCTGCTCCTCCTCGGGATTGCTGCTTTGCTGAAAGATGGCACTCTTAACTATGCTTATATGATTTAACTTTTTTCCGTGAGGTTTGTTGGTCCTAGTCATTGGTTCAAGGCCATAGGCAGCTGCATCGCTCTGAATGTTTGTGGATCGCAATTTCTACGACTTCCGATGCTGGGAACGGCTAGGATAATTTATAAATCACTCGGTTGACGCCAATGGCACAGCATGGTCTTCCCTGCAGCAAAGCAACTTTGCTCAGCTCACTCTGCATCCTGCTAGTGCTGGCGGGTGGGCTGTCTACGCCGTCCACTGCTGCCACAGGGTGGGTCAATACTACCTCTGAGTCATCGCCGGACTGGATCAGCCTCCAGCCTGCATTTTCCACCCCGTTTGCCGCCGAGGCGGTGGCCAAGCTACGGATCGGGGAACTGGTGGATGCCATCAAGATAAGTAACCAGCCAGGCACCACAAAATCCGAGACGAACCTCATCCCACCGGCACTCCTGATTCAGGCGGGCCTGAGGACCCTGCTGCCACCATCACAGCGGGAGGGAGTGGCCTTGCCCGGCCCAGCCAATCCCAAAGATGCCAAGGAGCTCATCGCTGCGCAGAGCAACCTCACACAGGTGTTCCAAGGGGGAAAGATGGCTACATCGCAGGAGCGAAACATTGCCTTAGGGGCGGTGGCCCAAGGGGCACGGAAGTTGCAGGCCGATGGGTACATCAAAGCTGCCGGCATACTTCAGGATTGGCTGAAAAAGCAGGGTTATCGAGTCCCATGATCCTGCATGAGGCCCCTTCCTTGAAGCCCTTGGGTGGCCAGGATGGAGCCAGCGGCGGCAGCGGACCCCCATGGCTGCCAGCGAAACGATCATCGGCGAGGAGTGGCAGGCCCGCTCCAGGGAGCAGTACTTCTCCTACAAGGCCATGACGCTGCCCATGCCTCTGCGGTGGCTGGGTCTGGGGCTCTGAGCCAGGGCCATCCCCGGGGCCCGTGGAGGCTGGGGCGGCCCCGGATGCTGCGAAGGCTGCGAAGGCTGCGGATTCCGGCGGGCCCACCAAGGCCGCAGCGGTCCCCAAGGGGGGCGGAAGCCCTCAGCGCCCTGATCCGATCCCCAGACCCTGCGCACCCTCCAGGGCGCCTATGCCACCGGCCCTGCCGAGGCGATCAACGCAGTGGGGGCTGATGCCGTCAGCCGGAACAACCATCACCAGCGATACCTGAAACCGGGAGTCTGGGCTTGGGTGACGGCTTGAACGTTCTTGTACGTACCCGCATTAATTTTTCCATGCTAATTGGCGCGAGAGCGTTGGAAGCCACAATTTGCAAAATTTCCGCCTGCTTATAAGCTTGAGCGTTTGTTGGCGGCGACGGGGTATTGCCTGATAACATGAATTGCCCCGACCAACCCTGATTTGAGGCTTGTATGAAAACGTACCCAGTCATCATCGCCATGGCCGTTCTTTTTGCCGGCAATGCAAAGGCCGCTCCCTTCTCATGGGTAAACGGCAAGGTCACCAGTTTCACGGTTCAGCAACCTAACTTTACTGTCGCCATTGTCAACAATACCGGCGTGCGATTCTGCGATTCTTCAACTGGAGTAGATTACGCCGTTACGTCCAATAATCTGTTTTATGATCTGTTAAAAACGGCGCTTGAAACCAAGCGCAATGTGCAGGTCGGTATCAACAATTTTGGTCTGGATCCGCAGGCCGGCTCGCCAAAGTTGTGCATCAATAGAGTTATATTGACTGGTCCGTGATTCGCGGTGCACCTTCTCGCTTAGGCAGTACCACGACCCCCCTAATCTGCTGGATATCTTGATGCGTGAGGCAGTCCCTGTTTCAAGTAGCCACGGTTCCGGCAGGTTGTGCTGGCGGCCTTCTCTGCCGCCGTTTGCGGATCCAGCAAAGCGGGATGCTCGCGCAGCTGCCGGCAGGCTGCTTCGATTACGGTCTTGCTGTCGCCCCAGCGCCGCAGGCTGCCGTCATCACCGCCGCTGATCAAGTCGCCGTTCTGCAGTTTGATCAGTCTCAAAACCGCGCCTTGGCCGGTGGGGATGGCGTCTCCCAGCGGCTTACCATCGCGCCAGCGCCGCATGCTGCCGTTATTCCCGCCGCTGATCAGCTCGCCGTTATTCAGCTCGATCAGGCTCCACACACTGCCCTGACCTGTGGGAACGCGCCGCCCAGCGGTTTGCCATCGCGCCAGCGCCGCAGACTGCCGTCCCCCCCGCCGCTGATCAGCTCGCCGTTCTGCAGCACGATCAGGCTCCTCACCGCGTCCTGGCCGGTGGGGATGGAGCGGATTTGCCAGTTTTGCGTCACGGCATTGGCCAGAGTGGCCGAGAGCTCGATTGATTCACCCGGGTCACGGGCCAAGCGGCCCATGGCTGCCAGGCCATTGACTACTGCTTCGAAAGGATCAGTGTTGACTTGGGCTTTGGCAGTGGCCGCGAAAGCTTGGGCAGTGGCATTTGTGGCTTCGCGAAGGCTACTCAGGGCAAAGATAGTGGACGCAGTTGCCATCACGGCCAAGACCCCCATCCCAATCAGACTGCGCAGCATTAGCCGTTGACGGTCCTCGGCTGCGATGCGGTTTGCCTCATCCAGTTTCCTGCGGGCCTCTTGCTGCTGGCGCAGCTCCTTTTCAGCCAGCTCAGCATCGTGCTCCTCCCCACTGCGCCGTAAAAACTCCAAGGCGCCGTCAAATCCGGCGGCATAGCGTTCGGCCCAGGCCTTATTGGGTTGGCGCTTTTGTTGCCAGTTCCGATAGATCGTCAGCTCGGGGTCGCGGAGCGTACTGGCCTCTCCCCTGGCATGCAGGGAGGCATTCTCCGCCAGGCGGCGGTAGATCTGGGCCGCCTCCGCTTCCTGCTCCACCCAACGCTTCAAGCGCTCCCACACCCGCATCAAGCTCTCGTGGGAGATGTCGATCACCTTCTCCGCCGTGAGGTGCTCGCCGGCCGGTGGCAACAGGAAGGAGCGGCTGGGGTGGCGGAACACCTCGATCACCTCCTGCAGCTCCGCTTGCGTGGCCTCCGCCAGGTCGCAGAGAGTGGCCAGGGTGGTGGGCCGGCGGACGCCCCGGCCGTCGGTGGCCTTGTCGGTGAGGGCCTGGAACAGCTTTTCGCAGAGGCGCTGCCGCCGCGCTGGCTCCTGCCCCGTGCCGGCGAGTTCGGCGTAGGCCTCCTCGGCGTGGGCATCAAGGGCATGGGCCATCGTGCCGATCGCTTCGTAGTGGCGCAGGGCCAGGGGGCCCTTGCCTCCCTCCTGTTGCCAGTTCGCCCAGGTGCGGTTCAGGGCATGCTGCAGGATCGAAAGCTGGTCGGGGTTGTCGCCCACATCGTTCACCAGCCGGGTCGCCAGCACCGGCTCGATCTCGGCACCCTGCACCCGGATCGGATTGACGATCGCGGCGCGGCGCTGCTCCGGGGTCAGCCTGGGCACCAGGTAGAGGCCGGCGTTGATCGCCTCGGCCAGGCCGGCGAACTGGGTGCAGTCACCCAGAAAATCCGACCGCATCGTCAGCACCACGAAGATCGGGCAATCCTGCTGCTCCTGCAGCTCCAGCAATAACTTCACGAAGGCGGTGGCCTCCTCGCTGAACCCATGGCCATCCGCCCCCAGGCCATCCGCCTGGGAGCCACCGGCCCGGGGGCCATCGGCCCGGGGGCCATCGGCCAGCTGCCGGTAGCGAAACAGTTCCTCGAACTGATCCACCACCACCAGCAGTTTCACTTCCTTTGCCAGGGCCGCCTGCTCCCAGATGTCGATCAACCCCCGCTTGCTCAGCCGCAGGGTGGTGTCGATGATCTCCAGCAGCGGCAGGCCCCGCTCCTCGAAGTTGCTGAACAGCACTCCGTCTTCGGCAAGGGCCTCGGCCAGCGCCGCCAGCGGGTGGTTGCCGGGGCGGAATTGGGCCATGCGCCAGTTGGTGCCGGCGCTGGCCATCCTGCCCTGGTGCAGGGCAGGCCGCAGACCGCAGTTCACCAACGAAGATTTACCGCTTCCCGAGGTGCCGACAACCGCCAGGAAACGCCGCTGGGCCAGCTTGTCGACCATGGCATCCACCTGAAGTTCCCGGCCGAAGAACAGGTGCTCCTCCTCTTCCCAAAAGGGCCGCAGCCCCGGAAAGGGATTGGTGATCGCCGTGGCCGATGCTGGCTTCATTCAGACAGCTCCTGGCTACAGATGGCCTGCAGGAAACCTTTCATGGCTTCTGCCTCAAATCCAGCCAGCCCGTTGATCAGGGCGGGTTCCTCCATATCAATCATGTCCTGTTTGTGGTCCGTGAGCGGCTCGGCCAAATAGGTATATCTGGCGGGCAGGGGCCGGGTGCCGCGGTAGGCCCTGGTCTTGCGGTGGTCGGAGTCAATCGCAATTTTCCAGCGCTCATCGCCGGCTCCATAGAACACCAGCACGGCAGCACAGGTGGCCAGCAGTTGTTCCTTGTCCTCGCGCACCGCAGTCGCCTCGCCAGCGAAAAGGGGCAGCTTCACCACCAGCCTCTGATCGATCAGCCATTTGCGCAAGGGAACCGTTTGCTTGCGGTCTTTTTCGTCGCAAACCACATACACCAGTTTTCCCCCTTCACCCTCGGGAGGCGCCGTTTGCTCACCCTGGGCAGCAGAAGCCTGCTCGATCAGCTTCAGCTTCCTGTAGATCGTGCTCTTCAACTCCTCCAGGCCGCCGGTGATCAGTTCCGCTCCGGCCTGCGCTTCGGCATCTTTGTGCAGCGCCTCGATGAAGGCCTGGTGCTGGCCATTCCCCGAGCTGGTGTTCGCCGGCAGCCAGATCACCCGCTTGAGGCTGCCCGCCTGGCTGGCCTTTGCCGCCAGTTCGTTCTGCAGCATGCCGATCGATTTCTGGCTGGGGCCATCGGGGGTGGCGCCGGGGGTGGCACCCACCAGATGGACCGACAGCCTGGAGGCTTCCAGCAGGGCCGCAGCTGCCTTGCGATAGGCCGCCTCGTCGTCCAATGGCAGGTGCTGATCCGGCAGCACGGCGTAGCCGTTCATCTTCAGATCGGTGATCAGCTTTTCTCTGGTTTCGCGCCGATCAGCGCTGCATTCGGCAAGATAAATCTTTGGCTTTGCGCTTGCCGAGGCAAGTGGATCTTGTACTCCGCTGGGGACCTCAGCTTCGAGGGTACGGATCAGTGCGGCGGCATCCCAGGCGAGAAGTGCCACCTTTCGTTGATAGTCTTCTTTGAACTTTGCGCCATACTCTGGATCTAATTCCAGGGGTTTTCCCTCTTCCAGGATATAGAAATCGTAGCCAAGAGCAGACTTGAAGGCATCTGGCAAGGCGGCAAGGCTGTCAACCGGAGTCTTGATTACCTTGAGCACCCGTGAATTATTCTCCACTACCAGGCCGGCATTTTTTTCGGCTTCTTGGCAGAACAGGCGTGCTTCGCGGGTGCACCAATCTGAATTGATGTAGCGTGGAGTCAGGATGGAGATGAACAGGGCAACGTCTTTGAATTGCTGGACGATCTCATCAGCAAAAACATCATTGCCACTGAGTTTGTCGTCCCTCCAGATTGCGTCATCCCGACCCAGCCTCGAGTTAAGAAAAACCTGGAGAGTTCGGTGAAAGCGCGTGATCCAGCCCTGCTGTTCTGGGGACAGCGGCTGGTTGTCGATATGGGCGTAGCTGATGAACATCTGCTTGGCGAACTTCATAATCTCGGCTCCGAAATTTTTCCCCTGGGGCCCATGCTAATGAGAGAGGGGAGTTGTGTCATCTGCTAATTAGCAGAAATCATATTAGATTAGAGCATATCATGCCCTTTCCACGCCCAGGGCGTGGAAAGGGCGAGGTACCATGGGCATCAGTCCAAATTCTGTTGGGCATCTTTCGTAAAGTAGAAGACTTTGAGGATGCTCGACCCCGTCTTCATACTTGGCTGTGGTCGATCGGGAACCACAATTCTTGGAAATACGCTTTCAGCACATCCCAAGATTACCTATCTCAATGAGCCGAGAGATCTCTGGTTTTCCGCTTATCCCCGAACAGACATCTGGACAAATAGGGCTGTAGAGCGACGCGGGAAGTTGGTATTTGGACAAGATGACGTCTCTGAAATTGGAACAGCAACACTGACCCAGTCATTCTCGAGGGTGCTTGCGGACTCAGGCAGATCGGTGCTTATTGAGAAGCTTCCAATCAATAACTTTCGTGCTAACTTTATTCGCGGGATGTTCCCATCTGCACGATTCGTATATATTTGGCGAAATGGCTGTGAGGTTGCGGAGTCAATTGAGACGATATGCTTGAACGGCGGATGGTTCGCTGGGAGTGACTACAAATGGAAGCTTTTGTCTGACTATGCCAAGCAAAGCACGGAGACAGAGGCTCTTCCCGATTTTTGTACTACGTACTATCAAAAAGGATTGCTAGAGTGGCGGTTAAGTGTATCGGCAGCAGTAGGGTTCTTGTCAATCCTGCCAAAAGCCCAGTTTGTAACCTTGTCGTACGCGGATTTCACCGTTGCCCCCCTTGACTCGATCAAGCGAGTCTTGGATTATCTGCGCTTGGATCTGGACGCAAACATCAAGAAATTTGCAAATGAAAATGTATCTAGAAGACGGGGCGAATTCCGCAGGGAATTGACTGATCTAGAGTGGCAGATAGGCGGACCGCAATTGGCGGCTTCGCTGGCACCCTGTCCGGTTGGTTTTCTTCCAGACCCCAAGCAATTTGCTGCAGGCCGACGGCCCTCTTGATGTGGGACTCCACCCCTAGAGTCATTCGGGGTGTGCGGTGTCAGGCGACTGTTGGAGTGGGCTGCTCCTGCGGCATCTGCTGTCCTGCCCCAATCCCTCTCCTGCGGCAACATCTCCTTGCCAGGTGCATCAACCACGCTACAGGTAGCGTGCCAGATCGATCCGCCAAGGACGCACTCACCAACCCATCGTTGAAACTGGAAAACTAGAATGCACTGCTGGCCGCGCTCAAGCCCAAGCTCGCTTCGCTGCTGCTGAGTGCCGATTCCGCCTCGCCGATTCGCCCCAATCCACTGCAATTGGGCGAAACCCTGGCCTTGCTGCTGGATTAACTTGGCTTTTCTGGCGAAGCCAGGTACAAAAAAGCACCACTTGACTGACTGCCCATGAAGCTCCGCAGTTCAGGCAAGACAGGCCTGAATCGATTGTCCTTATAAACTGCCATTGGAACTTATTCGGTGTAAGGATTTGTCGAATGCTTTTCTTTGCCCTCCAGCAACCTCTCTAGCTTTTCCTCCATTTCCTCCACTTGGCTGAGTTGGTCGGCGATTTTTTGGGCCGCCTGGCGCAGCTGCAGAAACTGATCGCTGGGCTGCTCGGTGCTACCCCAGCGTAATTCCGCCTTGGCCAATTCCTCCTCGAGGCGCCCCTGCAGCTTGGCCCGCAGGCCATCGACCTGCTCCAGGGTTTTCAAGGCCAGATCCTTGCCTTTCTCAATGTGTTCCGGTTCGACCGTGATGCCCTGCTTCAACAGCATGCGGACGCCGGTGAGCACGGCGGCGGGCATGAACTGACCAAAGGCCAGGGCCCCCAGGCTGCCGGTATGCAGCCAATCTTCGACCTGGCTGCTGCGGTGCCGGCCCGTCTTGCACCAATGGGCGAAGTGCTCGCAGTTATTGAAGAGCAGATTGTAATTTTGCTCGCCCAGCCGTCCCATGGCGCGCCGCAGGGTTACCCCGGCCGCTGAACAGCTGTCTTCTGGATAGCTGACCACCGTGATTTCCTGACCCCGGCAAAAGTCCTGGCGGGGGCTGCGCAGAATTTCACGTCCCTCCAGGTAGTGGGCCACGGTGCCATCTCCCAGGTCGATGCCGTGGTGGTTGAACAGGCCGTGTTGCCTGGGGGCCTGGAGATGGTCGGCGGCGGCCAAGGGCGTTGTGGTGGAACTGATCCTCCCAGTTTCGCCCCGGGGACCCTGCCTGCCAGCCGTGCCGATGGTGGGATTGCCCGCCCTCTCAGGCGCTCGCCTGTTCGTCCCGCTCCGTTGGCGCAAGCGACACCACCTTGGCCTTACTGCGCTGCTCCACCAGCTCCCGGGTGATGGTGAAGGTCTTCACATCCCGCCTGGAGGGCAAGTCGTACATGGCTTCGAGCATCAGTTCTTCGACGATGCCCCGCAGGGCCCGGGCCCCGGTTTTGCGGCGATGGGCCTCGATCGCAATCGCTTCGACAGCTCCGTCCTCGAAGTGCAGCCGCACGTTGTCCATGCTCATCAGGGTCTGGAACTGCTTGACCAAGGCATCGCGGGGTTCGGTGAGGATGGCTTCGAGGGCCTGGGCATCCAGGGGCTCGAGCACGGTGGTCACCGGCAGTCGGCCGATGAATTCCGGGATCAGGCCGTAGCGGACCAGATCATCGGGCTCGAGATGGCGCAGGGCCTCGGTGGCATGGCGCTCTTTGTTTGGTCGCAGCCGGGCGTGGCCATCGGTGGGCAGGAAGCCGATGGCATTGCGGCCCATGCGTTTCTGGATGACGTCTTCGAGGCCCACAAAGGCGCCGCCACAGATGAACAGGATCTGGCTGGTATCGATCTGGATGCAGTCCTGGTAAGGGTGTTTGCGTCCACCCTGGGGTGGCACGTTGGCGACCGTGCCCTCCAACATTTTCAGGAGGGCCTGCTGTACCCCTTCTCCGGACACATCGCGGGTGATCGAGGGGTTTTCACTCTTGCGGGCAATCTTGTCGATTTCATCGACATAGATGATGCCGCGCTGGGCCTGTTCCACATCCATGTCTGCCTTCTGCAGCAACCGCAACAGGATGTTTTCCACATCTTCACCCACATAGCCCGCTTCGGTGAGGGTGGTGGCGTCAGCGACGGCGAAGGGCACATCCAGCATTTCGGCCAGGGACTGGGCCAGCAGGGTCTTGCCGCAACCCGTGGGCCCGATCAGCAGGATGTTGGATTTGTGCAGGCGGGGGGCCGACAAATCGGTTTCGCCTTGGCCATCTCCCTGCCAGGCAAGGCGTTTGTAGTGGTTGTATACAGCTACCGCCAGCACCTTCTTGGCGTCTTCCTGGCCGACGACCTGCAGGTCGAGAAAGCTTTTGATCTGTTGGGGTTTTGGGATCGAGGCCAGGGTCGGCAATGGCTTTGCCGACTTTTTGGGGGTCGCGACCCGCCGGCCAGCTTCGGCCGATGCGCGGCCGCTATGGCCATGGCCATGGGCGTCGACCAGCTCCTCGTCGAGGATCTCGTTGCAGAGATCGATGCATTCGTCGCATATGTAGACACCCGGTCCCGCGATGAGTTTTCTCACCTGCTCCTGGGACTTGCCGCAGAAGGAACACTTCAGGTGGGCGTCAAATTTGGCCATCGGCAGGGGGGCGGCAGGCGGCGGAGCAACCGGGTGATTGGTTCGGCGGCGTAAACGGGATCAAGGATCAAACCGGAACGTTGTCGGTAACGACCCGATCGATCAGGCCGTATTCAACCGCCTCTGGGGGAGAAAGGAAGTAGTCGCGGTCAGTATCTTCGGCGATCTTGGCCAGGGGTTGGCCGGTGTGCTCGGCCATCAAGCCATTGAGGGTGTCTTTGAGGAAGAGAATCTCGCGGGCCTGGATCTCAATGTCAATGGCCTGCCCCTGGGCTCCCCCGAGCGGTTGGTGAATCATGATGCGGGCATTGGGCAGGGCCAGGCGTTTGCCTTTGGTGCCGCCCGAGAGCAGAAAGGCCCCCATGCTGGCCGCGAGCCCATAGCAAATGGTGACAATATCGGGGTTCACCTGCTGCATCGTGTCATAGATGGCTAGGCCCGAAGTAACGGATCCGCCGGGGGAGTTGATGTAAATCTGGATGTCTTTTTCTGGATCTTCCGCTTCCAGGAACAGCAGTTGTGCCACCAGCGAATCGGCGACTTGGTCGTCAATTCCCGTGCCCAGGAAGATGATGCGTTCGCGCAACAGGCGCGAATAAATGTCGAAGGCCCGATCCCCCCGGCCCGATTGTTCGACCACCGTCGGCAGCACACCGGGACTGGCCAGGGGCGCCAGGCTTGGTCCACTGCTGACAAGGGGGGCTGTCCAGAGGCTTTGGACCGGGTGGGGTCGGCTGGCGCTGGGGTGGGAAGGGGAGAGGGGGGCTTTCACGCAGGCGCAGGCTTGGCGGTCACTTGTGATCAGCAATCTATGGGTCGCTGCGCTCCTGCGGTCGGTGCGGTAGCGGCCCCCGATTACGGCCTCAGTCCTTCTCCTTTGACTTGCCGGCCTTGTCCTTGTCCTTGTCTTTTTTCTTTTCCTTGTCCTTCGAGGCCTTTTTGGTGTCGTCAGGGGCAGTTGGCGCCTTTGTTTCCTCATCGGTCGCCGCCTCGGCCTTATCTGGTGATTCGGCCGTCGGCACTTTTTCGGTGACGGTGTTGTTGGTCTCCAGCCACTCCAGCAGGAGATCACGCAGCAGATCGTCTTCCACGGCGATTCTCAGGCGCTGCTGGTCGATGGCGGCGTCTTCGCTGAGGTCGGCGCGCACCTCCTGCAGCCGGGTTTCCAGATCGGCCGCTGGTACCTCAATGGTCTCCGCCACCGCCAGGGCCCGCAGGGCCAGGTTGCGGCGCAGGCGCTGTTCCGCCTCCGGGCGGGAGGTTTCCACCAGGCTGCGTACCAGATCTTGTGTGAAGAGCTTCTTCACATCCATCCCCTGTTGGGCAATCTGGCCGGCGGTTTGTTCGATCAGCTGGCGGATTTCTTGCTGAATCAGGGTTTCCGGCAATTCCACCTCCAGTTGCTCCACCAAGGCCGTCAGCAGGGCCTCCTGGCGATTGTTGCGGTGCCGGCGTTCGCTGTCCTCCTTGAGGCGGGCTTCAAGATCGGCGCGCAGTTCGGCGAGGGAACCCTTGTCACTGGCCTGTTGGGCGAAGGCATCGTCCAGGGCGGGGAGTTCGTGGGTCTTGAGATCCAGCAGGGTGATCTCGAATCGGGCCTCGCGGCCAGCGGCATCCTCCTGGGGGTAGGACTCGGGAAACTGGCAGGTCACGGTGCGGCTTTCTCCGATCGCCATGCCCAGGATCCCCTCGACAAAGCCAGGGATCATGCGGCCCTCCTCCAACTCGACCTCCATGCCGTCGCTGCTGCCATTGGGAATGGCTTCGTCGCTATCGGTAAAGCTGCCGCTGAAGCTGATGCGGGCCACATCGCCACTGGCGGCTGGCCGATCTTCCACCGGCAGCAGGGTCGCCAGTTGCCGCCTGGACTGTTCCAACAGCTCGTCCACCCGGGCGGGATCGAAGACCACGGGCTCGGCCTCCGCCTGGAGGCCCCGGGTCGCCTTGAGGTTGGGGGTGGGCTCCACATCCAGGGCCAGGGTGATCACCAGCTCTTCACCCGGGGTGAAGCGCGCCAGCAGGGCCTCAAAACTCTCCTCAAGCTCCGGGCGCCCGAGCGCCGCGATCGTTTCCTGTTGCAAAGCTTCCTTCACCACACTCTCGATCAGCTCTTCGAGAGCGGTGGCGCGCAGCCGTACCGGACCAATTTGTTGCAGCAGCACCGCCTTGGGCACCTTGCCCTGGCGAAAGCCCGGCAATTTGACGCTGCGGCTGAGTTTGCTGACGGCACCCTCGTAGCTGGCCTGGCTGCGGTCCGCAGGCACGGCCACCTGCACCGCCAGTCGACTGCCGGGGCGGGGGGAGGTGGAGACTTTCAGCTCGGTCCCTGGGGTGGCGGAAGCGGTGCTGGCGTCAGGACTCATGAAACGGGCCGATCATCGGGGCGGCTTCCAATCCTAGAAACTGGCCTAGGGGGGGGCTGGCGCCCTAGTGTTGGAACGACGCACCGACGTGTCCATATCCCAACCCGCCCATGGGGGTCCGCAAGGGTTCCCTGGGATCAGATCCAGCGATCTCTTGATCCTGATCGCCGCTCTCCAGCCCGTCCCGGAAACCGCCTATTCGTCCAGAGGACGACTTTCCCAGGGTTTGCAAAAGCCTCCCAGTCTTCCCCCTCATTCCTTCTCCCTCCCAACACCCTCCCCAGTCCATGCCCACCGCCTTTGAGGCGCGTTAGAGCAGCCTTTTTGGTTGGTTCTTTCTTTTTTCACTTTTTTGCTTCTGTTTCCGGTTCACGCCATCGCTGTGCCGTCCCCCTCCCCAGCCCCCGCCCCCGCCCTGAACGTCCCACTCGCTGCAGAACGTGCTTTGCCTGACCGTCCCTTGAAGGTCGGGATCTTGGGCGCGACCGGGGCTGTGGGCGTGGAATTGCTGGCACTGCTGGCGGAACGTCGTTTTCCCGTCAGCGAACTGCGTCCCCTGGCCTCACCCCGTTCCGCTGGCCAGACCCTCACCTGGCAGGGGGAATCCCTGCAGGTGCGGGCGGTGGAGACCGCCGCCTTTGAAGGTCTTGATCTCTTGCTGGCCTCCGCCGGCGGTTCCGTGTCCCGCCAATGGGCACCCCAGGCGGCTGCGGCGGGCACGGTGGTAATCGACAACTCCAGTGCCTTTCGCCTCGACCCCGATGTGCCCTTGGTGGTGCCTGAGGTGAACGGCGATGCAGCCTTCCAACATCAAGGCATCATCGCCAACCCCAACTGCACCACGATTCTGCTCACCCTGGCCTTGGCGCCCCTTGCGGCCAGACGTCCCTTGCGTCGCGTTGTTGTCAGTACTTATCAATCCGCCAGTGGCGCCGGGGCCCGGGCCATGGAAGAACTCCAGAATCTCAGCCGCACCGTGCTGGAAGGCGGCACCCCCGTCAGTGAGGTGCTGCCCCATTCCCTGGCCTTCAACCTGTTTCTGCATAACTCGCCCTTGCAGGCCAATGGTTATTGCGAAGAAGAATTGAAAATGGTGCATGAGACTCGCAAGATCCTTGGCTTGCCGCACTTGCGCCTCACGGCGACCTGTGTGCGGGTGCCGGTGCTGCGGGCCCATTCCGAGGCCGTCAACATCGAATTCGAGGAGCCATTCCCCGTGCAGGAGGCCCGGGAGTTGCTGGCGCTGGCCCCGGGAGTGGAGCTGATCGAGGATTTTGCCGCCAACCGCTTTCCGATGCCCACGGATGTGACTGGACGCGATCCCGTCGCCATCGGCCGGATCCGCCAGGACCTCAGCGATCCCCATGCCCTCGAGCTTTGGCTTTGCGGCGACCAGATCCGCAAGGGAGCCGCCCTCAATGCCATTCAGATCGCCGAGCGGCTGATGGCTCCTCCCCCAGGAGACACCCCATGAACGCCTCCGCTCCCCTGGCATCCTCGGCGGCATCTCCACTCTTCGGCCGGGTGATCACGGCCATGGTCACCCCTTTTGATGCCCAAGGGGCCCTTGATCTGGCCACTGCTGAGCGACTGGCCGACCATCTGGTTCGCCATGGCTCCGACGGGCTGGTGGTCTGTGGCACCACCGGTGAATCCCCCACCCTTAGTTGGGAAGAACAGCTGGCCATGCTTCAGGCCGTGCGTTCGGCCGTGGCCGGACGGGCTTCGGTTTTGGCGGGCACCGGCAGTAACTGCACCCAAGAGGCTGTGGCCGCCACCCGGGCTGCGGCGGCCCATGGGGCCGATGGGGCCCTTGTGGTTGTGCCTTACTACAACAAGCCCCCCCAGGAGGGACTGGAAGCCCATTTCCGGGCCGTGGCAGCGGCGGCCCCCGAATTGCCACTGATGCTTTACAACATTCCCGGCCGGACGGGCTGCAGCCTGGCGCCGGAAACCACGGCCCGGCTGCTGGATCGGCCCAACGTTCTGAGTTACAAGGCCTCAAGCGGCACCACGGAAGAAGTCAGTCAGCTGCGGGCCCTCTGCGGCGATCGGCTGGCGATCTACAGCGGCGACGATGCCCTGACCCTGCCGATGCTGGCCGTGGGTGCCGTTGGGGTGGTGAGCGTCGCCAGTCACCTCGTGGGTGACTCCATTCAGGCCCTGATCCGGGCCTATCTGGCTGGCGATGGCAGCGAAGCCCTGCGTCGCCACGAGCAGCTTCTGCCCCTGATCCAGGCCCTTTTTTGCACAACTAATCCCATCCCCCTCAAGGCAGCCCTCGAACTGGCTGGCTGGCCCGTAGGTGCCCCCCGTTTGCCCCTCTTACCCGCAGATACCACCGTGCGTGAACGCCTCAGCTCCATCCTGGCCGCCCTGCGTCCCACCTGACGCCAAGGCCTGCTCCACGTTCAAGTCAACATTTTGCAAAGAGATCATTCATGACCAATTCCAACGGAAATAGCCATCCGGCCGCCGCCAAATCTCCCGCACTGCGGGTCATTCCCCTGGGAGGATTACATGAAATCGGCAAAAACACCTGTGTTTTTGAATACGGCGACGACCTGATGCTTGTAGATGCCGGCCTTGCTTTCCCAAGCGATGGCATGCACGGGGTAAATGTGGTGTTGCCAGATACTAGTTATCTGCGTGAGAATCAGAAGCGCATCCGCGGCATGATTGTTACCCACGGCCATGAAGACCATATCGGCGGTATTCCCCACCATCTCAAGAACTTCAATATCCCGATTATTTATGGCCCTCGCCTGGCCCTGTCAATGCTGACGGGAAAGATGGAGGAAGCAGGGGTGATGGATCGCACCAAGCTTCAGACCGTCAGCCCGCGTGAAGTGGTTTCAATTGGCCAGCATTTTAAGGTCGAATTTATCCGCAATACCCACTCGATCGCAGATAGTTTTTCTCTGGCGATTACGACCCCTGTAGGTGTGGTTGTTTTCACCGGAGATTTCAAGTTTGACCACACCCCCGTGGATGGCGAGTATTTCGACATCCAACGCATGGCCCAATACGGCGAGCAAGGTGTTCTTTGTTTGTTCAGTGATTCCACGAACGCGGAGCTGCCCGGTTTCACGCCCCCTGAGCGGGCTGTTTTCCCGAATCTGGATCGGCACATTGCCAACTCAGATGGGCGAGTAATTATCACCACCTTTGCCAGTTCGGTGCATCGGGTTTCGATGATTCTTGAGCTGGCGCTGAAGCACGGCCGCAAAGTGGGCCTGTTGGGCCGCTCCATGCTCAATGTGATTGCCAAGGCCCGTGAATTGGGTTACATGCGCTGTCCCGATGATCTGTTCGTGCCGATCAAGCAGATCCGCGACCTACCCGACCGCGAAACCCTGCTACTGATGACCGGCAGTCAGGGCGAGCCTTTGGCGGCCCTGAGTCGCATTTCCCGGGGGGACCATCCCCAGGTTCAGGTCAAAAGCAGCGACACAATCATTTTTTCGGCCAGTCCGATTCCGGGTAACACCATTTCGGTGGTCAATACCATCGATCGCTTGATGATGCTCGGCGCCAAGGTGGTCTATGGCAAGGGAGAAGGCATCCATGTTTCCGGCCACGGATCCCAGGAAGATGAAAAGCTGATGCTGGCCTTGACCCGGCCCCGTTTCTTCGTGCCGGTCCATGGTGAGCACCGCATGTTGGTTGCCCATACCCGCACGGCCCAGTCGATGGGTATCCCGGCCGACCATTGTTTGATCATCGACAATGGTGACGTGGTTGAACTCACCCCAGATGGCATCCGCAAGGGGGATCCGGTCAAGGCTGGTATCGAATTGCTGGATGCATCACGCAATGGCATCGTTGATGCCCGGGTGCTCAAGGAACGCCAGCAGCTCGCCGAAGATGGCGTGATCACCCTGCTGGCCGCCATCAGTACCGATGGTCTGATGGTGGCGCCGCCACGGGTCAACCTGCGCGGAGTTGTCACCACTGCCGATCCCCGCAAGCTCTCGGTCTGGGCCGAAAGGGAGATCGGTTGGGTTCTGGAGAATCGCTGGAACCAGCTGGCCCGCCATACCGGTGGAACTGCCCCCGATGTCGATTGGGTTGGGGTGCAACGAGAGGTCGAACTGGGCCTGCAGCGGCGCTTGCGCCGCGAGCTCCAGGTGGATCCCCTCATCCTCTGCCTGGTGCAGCCGGCTCCCGCTGGCACCCCGGCCTACAAGGGTCAGGCAGACCAGGAGGTCGATACCCGGCCGGCCCCCCGGGGCGGCCGCCGGGAGGTGGGCCGGGAGGCCCCGGCTGGGGTGCAGCGCCTTGTCCCGGCGGCCAGCAGTGCGCCACGGCCCTTGGCAAGCCCTGCCGCCGCCGCAACCGCAACCGCCGTGGTTGAGGCCCAGGCGGCCGTCGTCACCCAGCAGGCAGCGCCGGTTGAGTCCGAACCCGAAGGCCGTGCCCGCCGCCGCCGCTCCGCCGCCGTTGCGGGCTGAGTTCGCTTCAGGAAAGCACCACCGTCAGCAGTCCTGCCATCAGGTCCTCGTCCTCCACCTCGGATTGGGCGGGGATCCTGGCTAGTTCTTCGGCCTGTTCGGCGAGGGCCACGGACTCGATGGAATGGCGGTTCCGATCTCCCAGATCCGCCAATCCCATGCCGAGGCGTTCCCGCACCATGAGATCGACTTCCTCCCCCAAGGAACTCTCAGCTTGGTGTACTTCGAGCAGCTCGGGTTCATCGACGATCTCCGGAATCAAGGTGTCGGCCACGGGCGCCCATACCTGATTCACCAAAGTGGAGTTTGCGGCGGGCTGGGCCGGGGTGGTTGCTGACAAGCCAGCGGTATCCTCCTGTGTCAACCAGGGCATGACAGGTCCTGGGCTCCCAGCCCCAAGAACTGGCCTGGCTGGCTGACTTTGATTTTGATTGGTGTGGGCGCTGCTCAGCTCTTCCTGTTTGGTTTTGCGGCGTTGGGCGGCCTCGGCCTGGGCACGGGCTTCTGATTCCCGACGCTGGGCGCGGTTGGTACGGCAGTTGTGGATTCCTGCCTCGGCCACGGGCTGCAGGTCGCTCTCGCTGCTGTCGCCTGCGACC
>JBBASD010000035.1:0-17050 GCA_040399485.1 Cyanobium sp.
GGGGCTTGATACAGAGTCTCGTATTTGCACTTATTCTTCGCCAGTACGCCCTTCCCGGTCTACCTGATTGGTTATTCGTCTTTCAGACGACCTTAGCCCTTGTTACGGGATCTATGGTTGTGATGTGGATTAGCGAGGTGATAACTGAGCGGGGCATTGGTCAGGGCGCTTCTTTGGTTATATTTCTCAACATTGTTGCCACTTTGCCAAGGGCGCTGGGTTCAACGATTCAATTAGCCCAAAGTGGTGATCGAAACACTGTGACAGGAATTCTTATTTTGCTGCTTGTTTTCTTGCTTACCATTGTGGGTATTATCCTTGTTCAAGAAGGAAATCGTAGACTCCCCATTATTAGTGCGAAGCGACAAGTTGGTGGAGCTGGTGTTTTGACGGCAAGGCAGAGTTATTTGCCTCTAAAGCTTAATGCTGGAGGAGTTATGCCGATTATCTTTGCTTCGGCCATGTTGTTCCTGCCATTAACAATTGCTAATTTCACATCCAACCCTTTGTTGATCCGACTGGCTGGCTATTTAAACCCTAATAGCAGCCTTCCTTGGATTTATGCGATAGTTTACTTTGCTTTAATCCTTGGTTTTTCATATTTCTACGCTTCTCTTACTGTTAATCCGCTTGATATTGCCACTAACCTTAAGCGCAATGGAGTGGCTATTCCTGGTGTACGGCCTGGATCAGCCACAGCTACATATCTCAATGACGTAGGAAATCGTTTGACTTTACTGGGTGGTCTTTTCCTTGGCGCTGTAGCCATCATTCCTTCTGCCGTTGAAGGTGCCATTCAGGTCCGAACTTTCCAAGGCATTGGCGCAACTTCACTTTTGATTTTGGTTGGTGTTGCCATCGACACAGCAAAGCAGGTTCAGACTTACGTCATCTCTCAACGATATGAAGGAATTGTGCGAGGTTGATATTTTTCTGTTGCCTTTGCTCTTTACTGCTTCAGATCTGGAAATTCAACGATGAAACAACGCTTGCTTTTTCTCGGTCCTCCTGGGGCTGGTAAGGGTACCCAAGCCCAGCGCTTGGCATCCGAAAAAGGGTTGCTGCATCTTTCAACGGGCGATCTGCTTCGTGCCGAAGTGCTTGCAGGAACCGAGCTCGGCCAGCAAGTCGAGGCGGTCATGGCCCGTGGCGAGCTGGTAAGTGACAAACTTGTGCTTGCCATTGTTCGACATCGCCTTGAGGGCCATTCCCAGGGCTGGTTGTTGGATGGGTTTCCTCGCAATCTTGGCCAAGCAACCGCACTTGATGCCCTGCTCCTTCAGCTCAACCAGTCGATTGAACTAGTAATCCTGATGGCACTGCCTGATGAGACACTCGTCCAGCGAATGCTTTCACGCGGCCGTGCCGATGACACCGAGGCTGTGATTCGTCACCGTCTTGAGGTATTTCGGCAGCAGACAGCGCCCCTGATCGACCATTACCAGCAGCTGGGACTCCTGACCTCCGTCGATGCTGCAGGAACGGTTGATGACGTAGCTGCCGAGATCAGCCGATCTGTGGGAGGTTGATGTGGTAGTATTTTTGTTTGTGAAATCGGAGTCTCGCGGGCCATGAAGGTGCGTGCCTCAGTTAAGCGGATGTGCGACAAGTGTCGTGTCATCCGTCGCCACGGTCGGGTCATGGTCATCTGTACCAATCCCAAGCACAAGCAGCGTCAAGGCTGAGCTACTGCCAAGCCTCCCGTCACACCCCATCAGGCGTGACGTCACTTTTCCCAATCCTTTGAATTCTTTCGCCAGTGGCACGGATAGCCGGTGTTGACATCCCCCGCGATAAGCGGATCGAGATTTCCCTGACCTACGTTTACGGGATCGGTCTGACTCGGGCCAAGAAGATTTTGGCCAAGGCTGGCGTCAGTCCAGATATCCGGGTCAAGGATCTCAGCGATGCTGATGTCCAGAAGCTGCGCGGTGCTGCTGAAACCTTCACTTTGGAAGGTGATCTCCGCCGGGAGGAGGGCATGGCCCTAAAACGACTCCAGGACATCGGCTGTTTGCGTGGACGTCGCCACCGAATGGGTCTGCCTGTACGAGGTCAACGCACCCGAACCAATGCCCGTACTCGGCGAGGTGCCCGCAAAACCGTTGCCGGCAAGAAGAAGTAGGCCCCTCAGGTCCCTCGTCGGTCGCCCTTTTCCTCAGCCTTTACTCCCGAATCTTCACCTGCCCTGCAGGCCAAATCCCATGGCGAAGCCAGCCAAAAAAACAGGTCCCAAAAAGGCCAAGCGCAACGTTCCCAACGGAGTTGCCCACATTCAAAGCACCTTCAACAACACCATCGTGTCGATCACTGATACGGCGGGAGAGGTGATTAGCTGGTCTTCAGCTGGTGCCAGTGGCTTCAAGGGCGCTCGCAAAGGCACTCCGTTTGCAGCTCAAACAGCTGCAGAGGCCGCAGGCCGCCGCGCCCTTGAACAAGGTATGCGCCAAATTGAAGTTTTGGTTCGTGGGCCAGGTTCTGGGCGTGAAACCGCCATCCGTGCCCTTCAGGTTGCGGGTCTTGAAATCACACTGATTCGTGACGTCACTCCCCTGCCCCACAATGGCTGCCGTCGTCCTAAGCGACGTCGCGTCTGAAGCCTGATTCTGTCTTACCCCTGCCATTCAGACCGTGTTGCAATACCAGATCGATCGCGTTGACCATCAGGTTGCCGACGACCGTTCCCAGATCGGCGTCTTCCTGATAGGACCCCTTGACAAAGGCCAGGCCACAACCCTTGGCACTTCACTTCGGCGCATCTTGATTGGTGGCCTTGAAGGCAGTGCGATCACCGCAGTTCGTATTGCTGGTGTGAACCACGAGTACGCCACTGTTCCGGGGGTTAGGGAGGACGTTCTTGACATTCTGCTTAATTGCAAGTCTGTTCCTGTCAATAGTCGCAGCCGCGAAGTAGAGATTGGACGTTTGGTTGTCAACGGACCTGCCACCGTGACTGCTTCCCATCTGCAGTTCTCTTCCCAAGTGCAAGTAATTGATGCCGATCGACCGATCGCGACTGTGGCTGAAGGCCATAGCCTTGAGATGGAGGTCCATGTTGAACGTGGCATTGGCTACCGACCTGTAGATCGCCATAATGAGGAAACCAGTGCGATTGATCTCCTCCAAATCGACGCTGTCTTTATGCCTATTCGCCGGGTAAACTACAGTGTAGATGAGACTGCCGTTGGTGAGGGCGGTTCAGCTCGTGAAAGGTTGAGGCTCGAGATCGAAACAAATGGCAGCATTACGCCCGATGATGCCATGGCCCAAGCTGCAAACCAATTGATATCTCTTTTCCAGCCTCTTGCGACCCTGACTACAACGGAGGATCCTGGTCTGGAGCCTGAGACAACAGCTGAGGCTCAGATTCCATTGGAAGAACTTAATCTTTCAGTAAGGGCCTACAACTGTCTCAAGCGTGCTCAGGTTAATTCTGTTTCCGATCTTATGGGATTCAGTTATGAAGATCTGCTTGAGATTAAGAACTTTGGTTCTAAATCTGCCGATGAGGTGATCGAAGCCCTTGAGCGTATCGGCATCTCACTCCCCCAAAGCCGTACAACGGCCTGAACGCTCTGCTTCCCTCTCTCCTTTTTTAATATCATGCGACACCAGTGCCGCGTCCCCCTGCTTGGACGCCCAGCCGATCAACGCAAAGCCATGTTGCGGGGTCTAACAACCCAGTTAATTCGTGAAGGTCGTGTCACCACCACCAAGGCTCGTGCCAAAGCCCTCCGTGATGAAGCCGAACGCATGATCACCCTGGCCAAGGAAGGTAGCCTTGCGTCAAGACGCAGAGCGATTGGCTATATTTATGATAAGCAACTTGTTCATGCTCTGTTCGATAAAGCTCCCGATCGCTACGGTGATCGAAGCGGTGGCTACACAAGGATTATTCGTACAGTGCCCCGTCGCGGCGACAACGCTGAGATGGCCATCATTGAGTTAGTCTGAATCAATCTCGTCGCATCGCCCTCTGCCTTCAATACGATGGCAGTGAATTCTCAGGTTGGCAGCGTCAAGCCAAAGTACCTTCAGTGCAGTCTGCATTAGAAGGAGTTTTGTCTCAATTAGAGCCTGGAGTTGCCCATTCCGTAGTCGCCGCAGGCAGGACCGATGCGGGAGTTCATGCTGCCGCCCAGGTAGTTCATTTTGATTCTCTTGGTCCAATTCCTCCCCATAGATGGCCAGCAGCGCTAAATGGTCGTTTGCCTCAAT
The DNA here is from genome assembly GCA_040399485.1 of Cyanobium sp. Classification (GTDB taxonomy): domain Bacteria; phylum Cyanobacteriota; class Cyanobacteriia; order PCC-6307; family Cyanobiaceae; genus Cyanobium. The sequence goes on from JBBASD010000035.1 coordinate 4,219, forward strand.
CGATTCGGATAAGAGGTGCAGCCGAGGTCTCCAGTACATGGCACGCATGTTACAGCGCACAATATCGTCGCTATCGCTACACAATTTATAACGGGTGTCTCCCAAATCTTTTTCTGGCTCCTTGGAGTTGGCATCGCCACAAGGTCCGACTTGACGAGAATCTGATGGCAGATGCTCTTGCAGATATAGTTGGCGAGCATGATTTTGCTTCTTTTCAACGGGCTGGTAGTCGTAGAGCTCATTCCCGCACAACTGTTCAGAATGTGAGCCTCGCTCGCCAGGGTGATTTGTTGGTCGCCGAAATTCAGGCCACCGGTTTCCTTTATGGAATGGTCCGTTTGTTGATTGGGCAGGTTGTTGCGGTTGGTGAAGGCTCGCTTCCCATCGATGCTTTCGCCAGCCGTTGGCGCAGGCGAGCACGTCATGAAGTCCGGGAGGCCGCACCTCCCCAGGGCCTCTGTCTCCTGAGGGTTGGTTATCCAGAGGCTGTTTTCCCCCCAGAGGTCTGCTACGATAGTCAACCGAGATATTTTCTCGGATAGCTCGACGAGGTGAATTTTTCTACTGTCGTCTGCTAGTCCTTCAACCTACGATCTTGTCTCCTGAAGCCGCCCAAGGCCAATGGTCAACCTGACCGATCAGCCTTAAGGGCTAGTCGATGCCAGCCTGGTCGATTATGCGCAATTTTTGAGCAGCATCGGCTTAGTGATCGGTTAAGGTAAGAGATTGAAATGAGCTGTGGGCGGTTTTTCCCCTGCCTCATGGTTCAGGCCAACGGGTTTCCAGACCCGTTCCATAGCCTTTCCCCGATGCCCCAACGGGCCTATTCCGGCGCCATGAACAAGACCCCTCAACCTTCAGTTGATTCCCTCGACCGTCAATGGTTTGTTGTGGATGCCGCTGATCAAACCCTCGGACGCCTGGCCAGTGAGGTGGCCCAGGTCTTGCGTGGCAAGAACAAGCCCACCTTCACACCCCACGTCGATACAGGGGATTTTGTTGTCATCATCAACGCAGAAAAGGTGCGTGTGAGCGGTAACAAGCCCACTCAGAAGATTTATCGGCGCCATTCCGGTAGACCTGGGGGCATGAAAACCGAAACCTTCGCCCATCTTCAGGCCCGTCTGCCGGAGCGCATCGTTGAAAAGGCCATTAAGGGCATGCTGCCCCACAATGCCCTTGGACGACAGCTCTTCCGCAAGCTCAAGGTTTACAGCGGCGCTGAGCATCCCCACGCTGCGCAGCAGCCCCAGAACCTCGCCCTCAACCCTTCCGCGTCATCCAAATGACCAATTCAGCAAACCGCGTTGTGTATTGGGGCACGGGACGCCGCAAAACTGCCGTTGCTCGGGTCCGTGTAGTTCCTGGCACTGGTAACGTCACTATTAACGGCCGTTCTGGTGACAACTATCTCAATTACAACCCTGTCTATCTAGCTTCTGTCAAGGCCCCCCTCCAGACCCTTGGTCTGGAGGCTCAATACGACCTCCTTGTTAATGTTCGCGGTGGTGGTCTTACCGGTCAGGCAGATGCTATCAAGCAAGGTGCAGCTCGCGCACTTTGCGATCTTTCTCCAGATAACCGCAAACCCCTAAAGGTTGAGGGCCATCTCAGCCGTGACCCTAGGGCCAAGGAGCGCCGTAAGTACGGTCTTAAAAAAGCCCGCAAGGCTCCTCAATTCTCCAAACGCTGATTTCATTCCTTTCTTCACGCCAGAGCCATGCCGAAGGCCGAAATCCACCCCACTTGGTATCCAGACGCCAAGGTCATCTGTAATGGTGAAGTGGTTATGACAACTGGTTCCACTAAGCCTGAGATCCATGTGGATGTCTGGAGTGGTAACCACCCTTTTTACACAGGTACCCAGAAGATTCTTGATACCGAAGGCAGAGTTGATCGTTTCATGCGTAAGTACGGTATGGGTGGCTCGGATACTTCCTCTGCATCCACAAAGACGCCTCCGGCGGCCTGAACTTCAGTTTTGCTTGCTTTGGCCGGCTGCCCAGCGGTAGCCGGCTTTTTACTTGTAACTGGACCCGGAACGCCCATGGATTCAACCTTACTTTGCGAACGCCTGGAAACGACCTGTCGCACTTTTGAAGCCCTGGAGCGTCAATTGGCCGATCCAGCGCTGGCGACGAAACCCAGCCAGCTCCAGACTCTCGCCAAGGAGCGGGCCAAGCTGGAGCCCTTGGTTCTGGATTATCAAAAAATGCTCAGATTGCAGTCTGAGCAAACCCAAGCTCGCGATCTATTGCGTCAATACCGAGGAGATCCTGCCGGCCAGGAGCTGGCTGAGTTGGCTGCCGAAGAATTCGACAATCTGGAACAGGAATTGATTGGGTTGCGTCAGAGATTACTCCTAGCCATGGTTCCTTCAGACCCCCGCGATGAGCGCAGTGTCATGTTGGAAATCCGTGCTGGAGCTGGGGGCGATGAGGCGGCTCTCTGGGCGGGCGATTTGGCACGCATGTATGAGCGCTATGCCCAGAGCAGGGGTTGGACGGCCCAGCCTTTGAGTGCCTCTGAAGCGGATCTGGGGGGGTATCGCGAATTGATTCTGGCGATCCGTGGCGAAGGTGTTTACAGCCAATTGAAATTTGAAGCCGGAGTTCATCGGGTCCAGAGGGTCCCGGCTACCGAATCCCAGGGTCGCGTCCACACTTCGACGGCCACGGTGGCCGTGATGCCTGAAGTGGATCCCGTGGAGGTGCAGATTGAGCCTGGAGATTTGGAGATAAGCACCGCTCGCTCGGGTGGAGCAGGTGGCCAAAACGTGAATAAGGTTGAGACGGCCGTTGACCTATTGCATAAACCCACCGGGATTCGAGTCTTCTGTACTCAGGAGCGCAGTCAACTTCAAAATCGTGAGCGGGCGCTTGAGATTCTTCGTGCCAAGCTGTACGAGAGGGAACTGGCTGTTGCTAATGCTGCTGTGAGTTCGGCGCGACGTGCCCAGGTCGGCAGTGGAGATCGTAGTGAAAAGATTCGGACATATAACTATAAGGATAACCGCGCCACAGATCATCGGCTTAATCGACATTTTGCTCTCGATACATTACTCTCTGGTCAGCTTCAGGAGCCTATTGAGGCATGTATCGCAGCTGAACAAAGTCGCCAGTTAGAGGAGCTTGCCCGTGAAGCAATGGGAGCTGATGGTTGAGTATTCGGCAAGGGGAGATTAGTCGCCGATCAGATATTTGGCCCACTCCTTGTTTCTTCCGGCGCTAATCTGTCGATTGGCTTCGAAGCTTAGACTGCTCAAGGGTCGATGGGGTAGGCGATTCAAAGCCATGCCTGCTTCCCGTGGTGTGCGGTTACCCTTGCGAACATTGCAAGGAAGGCAAGCGGTCGTCACATTGTCCCAGCTATCAACGCCACCTCGGCTACGGGGCTGAACATGATCAATGGAGAGTTTGTCTCCGTTGTAACCGCAGTATTGGCACGCGTGTCCATCGCGCTGGAAAACATTGCGCCGGGTCAGGGGCAGCTGCCGATAAGGGACTCGAACGAAATGCCGCAGCCGAATCACAGTAGGTCGCATTTGATCCGGCCGCAACAAAGTAGTTGGGTCGTGTTCCAGGCCTTCCGCCTTGCCTTTCAACAACATCACTACAGCTCGCCTCCAAGTGGTGATGTTGAGAGGCTCGTAGGAGGCATTCAGAACGAGAACATGGCCCATGCCAGCCCCCTGTGCACTTAAGATCCTAACCAGGGTCTTGCAGGATTGTGGTGTGCTTTGTCACAACACCTTCCCCATCTTCCCCTGGTTCGACCCCAATGGCGATGATCCTGCCCCGCGGACTCGACCTTGCCCGCATCATGGGTGCTGAGTTGCGTGATGCCCCCGGGGAGATTGCGATTGGTGGTGTGGCGATTGATTCGCGCCGGGTCCAGTCAGGTGATCTCTTTGTGGCCCTGAAAGGGCGTCAACAGGATGGCCATCGCTTCGTGCCAGCGGCCCTTGGGGCAGGTGCGGCTCTCGTCCTCGTTGTCCGTGGGATGGGTTGGGTGGACGTTCCTCGGCTTGAGGTGGAGGATCCCTTGTTGGCCTTTCAGAAGCTGGCGGCGTGGTACCGCAAACAGTACCTGCCCCAGGTGGTCGCGATCACTGGGAGTAACGGCAAGACAGTGGTCAAAGATGCCCTCGTCGCTTGCCTGACGTCCCGTTTCCGGGTGGCAGCCAGCCCAGGTAGCTGGAATAGTCAGGTGGGGGTGCCCCTGGCTGTTCTTGGCGCTGCACCTGGGAGTCAGATCGGTGTGTTTGAAGCAGGGGTCTCGGCTCCGGGAGAAATGGAGGCAATCGAGGCCATTTTGAAGCCCGATTTCGGCGTGCTTGTGAATGTGGGACTTGCCCATGTCGCCGCCTTTGGGAGCCGCGAGGCGATTGCCCGAGAAAAGATGGGCCTCTTTCGTCACCTTCCTGCTTCCCATTGGTTGATTGCCCCTGCTGACCCTCTTTTGGAGGACCTGTTCCTGGCCTGTGAGCGGATCCATCCCGGTGAGGACTGGCCCCGGTTGATCGAGCGTCGCCCCACCGCAAGCGGTTTCGTTCTCACCCTGCAATTCGCAGATCAGCAGTTGAAGTTGCCGGTGCGTACCCGTTCCCTGCCCTTGGTCGAGGATCTGTTGATCGCGATGACGGCAGCTCTGCAGTTAGGTGTGGATCCCGCCCACATCGTTGGCGCCCTTGAGGACTACGCCTTTGGGCCAACCCGTATGGAGACCTGGCGCACGCCGGAGGGGATCACCATCATCAACGACACAGCCAGCAGTGATCCCCTTTCGGTCCAGGCGGCCTTGGATACCGTTGCCACGACCTCCACTACTGGCCATCAGCGTCTATTTGTCTTCGGCGGCATGGCTGATTTGGGTGTCCATGAGCACCGCGAGCATGGCTTGATTGGTCGGGTCGCTGCAGAGCGAGGTTTCACTCACTTGCTGTTGCTGCCCCACAGTGCCATTGAGCACACATGTGCGGGTTGGTTGTCGTTGCGTCCTGAAGCCTCGCTTCTCAAGGTGCCCGATTGGCAGGCATTGCGACAACAAGTCCGGGAATTGGCCCAACCTGGGGACCTGGTGTTGATGAAGGCGGCGGCAGCCGAGGGGCTTGGGGTGGCTGCCCAAGCCATTTGGGAATCAATGGCGCCCCGCAGGTTGCTTATTGATCTGGGCGCCATCAGGGAAAATGTTGCCCGCTTCCGGGTGCTTTCGGGCCCCAAGGTGGCAATCCTGGCCGTTCTCAAGGCTTGGGCTTACGGCACAGAATTGCCTCGGCTGGCGCTTGCCTTACAGGCAAGCGGGGTTGATTGGATTGGTGTCTCTACCGCTGATGAGGGCGCGTTGACACGGCGTGCAGGAGTTCGGCTGCCGATCTTGGTCATGTTGATGGACCGGGAGGAGGTTGACAAGGTCGTGCGCTATGGCCTGACCCCTGTTGTCTATTCGCTTTCTTTTGCCCGGGCCCTAGTCGAGTCCTTACGGCACATGGGGGCTGAGTGTGACGTTCACCTTGAGATCGATACTGGTATGGGTCGCCTTGGCGTTCCTCCCGAAGAGGCCCTGGCGGCGGCTCGACTATTACGCGGCTCCGGGGTGGTGCGGCTGCGGGGCGTCATGACCCATCTCGCTGGGGCCGATGATTCGGCAGCTGATCACCACAGCGAGCTGCAATTGGTCCGTTTTGATCAGGTGGTTGCCGCCATCCGATCCGAGGGGGATGAACCCCTTTGCATCCATGCCGCCGCGACCTCCGCCGCAGTTCGTTTCCCAGGGGCTCGCTACGACATGGTGAGGTTGGGCTTGGGTTTGTTCGGAATCGCCCCTTCGTCTGAAGTCGCTGAGGCGATTCAATTGGAGCTGGCGCTGGCCTTTGTGAGTCGCCTTGCCCAAGTGGCTGTATGGCCCCGTGGTCAACGGGTGGGATACAGCGGTGCCTATGTGGTTGAGCAAGAACAGCAAAGGATCGGCATCGTGGCGGCTGGATACAACGATGGCGTGCCCTGGCGCCTGTCGAATGCGGGTGCTGTTCTGGTTCAGGGACAAACGGCCCAGATCCTGGGCAGGGTATCAATGGATTCTATGGCGATTGATCTTACGGATGTTCCCGATGCCGCCGTTGGGGATGAAGTCCTGATTTTTGGCAGTCACCAAGGCCAGAGCCTCCGCCCGGAGGAGGTGGCCGCCCGTGCTGGGAGCATTCCCTACGAGTTGCTTGTCAATGTCGATAGCAGGCGGGTGCAGCGAATCTTCCGCAACGACTGAGGCGAGTGGCCGCGGCGAGCGCGCTGGACGTTCAGGTACAGTTGCTTAGCCACTGGAGAGGTGGCTGAGTGGTCGAAAGCGGCTCCCTGCTAAGGAGTTACAGGAGGCAACTTCTGTCGAGGGTTCGAATCCCTCCCTCTCCGTTGCCATACACCGATGACGTTGAGCTCATTGGTGATGCTTTATGAGGCTGCCGGCAATCTCCGGCAGCAACTCTTCTTGTCTTGGGCAGGTTTCCCCTTCGCTCAAGACAATCAGAAGCATCGGTGCCCCTCCTTCGGTTTCCACATAGGCGGCACCGTGGCTTGCCTCACCCATCCAGTTCGCTTTGCCCCAAATCCGGAGATGGGGGGCAATACCTGGGGCTATAAATCCAGCCACCTCGCTGGTACAGGTTGTCTTCGTGGTGCTATCGCCCAAGGGTCGTTCCAGCAGGCTTTGCATCCTTCTACAGGCAGGCGGCGAGATGATCGATCCAGCCATCACAGCCTCGAACAACCTGGCTGTGCCGTTCGTGGTAACGAGGTTGCGGTGGCTCTGATCCGCTCTGTGGAAGTCCAACTCACGACCGTAGGGTCCGTCCACCCAGGTTTTCTGACAAGCTTTCCAACCCATCAGCTCGGGCCAGCCCAGGCTCTCAAGCCAATGGTTGACCAGTTCTCTTTGGCTCTTCCATTGGTTGAAACGGTCCTCGGGCAGGGACGGCCCGCTGGTGGTGCCGCTCAGGAGATCCACAATCAACCCGGTGGCTCCATGGGCTGAGGGGGCTTGCTTAACCATGGCCGCCATGGCTCTCCTTAATTCAGGTTCATCTCTCAACAACTGCCTTTGCAGCCAGGCCTCGCAGGCCACCATATAGACGAGGTTGACCAGGCTGCCCGGCTGCCGCAGTTGGTCTCCCCGCCAGCTTGCCCCCGATCCGGCCTCCAAGGGCGAGGCCTCTCGTGACTCACGGTTGCGCAGGGATTTGGCGTAGCGCAACCAGGTGATTGATAACCTTGCCCCCAGTCCAGGCCGGCCTTCCTGTTCCAAGGCACGGACCAGATCAGTGATCTTCTGGCCCATGGCCGGATCCGCGCTGTAGAACGCCATGACCATTGGCCCATCAGCGATGCTGAGATTAGACATGCGCGGTTCAACGCCCCGGCTCGCGAGTGGTGCGATCTGGCAAATCAACGAATCCTTGCCCGGCTGGAGTCGCCCCCGGGGGGATGGTCTGGCCACCGAATTGGCAGTGGGGCGCCGGTTGCGGCTGCTTGAACCTGCGCCCTGGCCCCCAGGAGATGGAGGGGGCCTGCGCTGGCGCGTGCGACTCCTGGAGGATGGTTACCCCTGTTGGTTGGATGCCCAGGCGCTGTTAAGCCAGGGTGAACCTTCTGACCCTCCGGTGCTGCCCGGCTTGGATCGCAGCAGCATCAAAGCCCGCCTGCCCCAGGTGTTGAGCTTTGCCCAAGCGGCCTTATCCGAAAAGAACTGTTACCGATGGGGAGGCACGATAGGGCCAAATTACGATTGTTCCGGTTTGGTTCAGCGCTCTTTTGCCCAGGCGGGCATCTGGTTGCCGCGGGATGCTTACCTTCAGGAACGGTTTTGTCGGCCTGTGGCGGTACGCCCTGACGTTGTGGACCTCCTGCAGATCGGCGACCTGATTTTTTTCGGCTCCCTGCAACGGTGCACCCATGTGGCGCTGCATTTGGGCCAGGGCCGCTATCTCCATAGTTCTGGCTGTGACCATGGCCGCAATGGATTGGGTGTGGACGATCTGTTCTCTGCGAATCACGATCCAGTGGCCTGCCATTACAGGGCAGAACTGCGGGGAGCTGGTCGGGTCATGCATAGCCATGACGGCAGTCCCTTGCCCCCTTAAGGTCGGGTTCCACCCAAGATCACAAGTTTGCCATGGCGGATCCCGTGCTTCCCGCCGCCTCCCCATCCCCAGCCCCGGTAAAGGCGATGAAGGGAGGGGGTTTAGCGGACCCGCCGGAGCTTTCAGTTGTTGTTCCTCTTTACAATGAAGAGGGCAGTCTTTCCAAACTAATTGATCAGTTACTGAATGTACTTCGTCCTCTTGGTAAATGTTTTGAGTTGATTTTAGTTGACGATGGATCTAGGGATGGAACGCCCGCTTTGCTGCGGGATCTCGTCAATCATGTCCCTGAACTTGTGGCTGTTCTGCTTCGTCGAAACTACGGCCAGACTGCTGCTATGGCAGCCGGATTTGATGCCAGTAGGGCCCCTGTGATTGTGACGCTTGATGGTGATCTTCAAAATGATCCGGCGGATATCCCCCTGCTGCTGGAGCGCCTCGATCAGGGCTATGACCTGGTCAGTGGCTGGAGGCACCAGCGGCAGGATGCGGCCCTCTCCCGTTTGCTGCCTTCCCTGTTGGCTAATCGATTGATTGCCAGAGTAACCGGGGTGAAATTGCATGACTATGGTTGCTCACTCAAGGCATACCGCCGTGAGCTGGTCGCCGACATGAATCTTTACGGTGAGTTGCATCGCTTTTTGCCGGCACTTGCTTTTATCGAAGGAGCGCGAATTGGCGAGGTACGGGTAAGTCATCACCCAAGACGTTTTGGTCAGAGTAAGTATGGAATTGACCGTACATTTCGTGTTTTAATGGATTTGTTGACGGTCTGGTTTATGAAGCGCTTTTTGACCAGGCCCATGCATGTTTTTGGATTTGTTGGTCTTTTCACCCTGGGTATTGGTTTTCTGATTGCCCTAGGGCTGGTGGTCCAGAAACTGATGTTTGGAAGCGATATTGGCTCCAGGCCACTGCTGTTGTTGGCTGTTCTTGCAATGCTAAGCGGCGTCCAGCTGTTTTGTTTCGGACTTCTTGCAGAAATGCAGATGCGTACCTATCACGAAAGTCAGGGCCGACCGATTTACCGCACACGGGCGACATTGCGCGGTAAAGCTGCGGCTTAGAGCATGGTGATCAGACGTTTCTCGGACAAGTACGGATTCATTACCGTCGCTGCCAGCTGGGCTGCTTAGCTCAACTTTTATGTCGTCGCTCCAGGCGTCTTGCGGGTAAGCATCCAGGTGTTCGTACAGTGCCTCCGGTTGTTCTTGGCCTAAGCCATGACTGGAGAATTTGCAGCTGCCTGGTTGCCGTCAGTGCTCGTGCCTTTGGTGGGCATCCTTGCCCCTGCCGTGGCCATGGCTCTGCTGTTCAACGTGATCGAGGCTCGCGACTGAGCCCAGCAACGGTCTCAGCCCCCGCTCTCGTTACGTCTTTCTGAAATCCCACGCCGCCTCAGCCCATCCCATGACCGTGACTCCTGTCGCCGACCCCACTGTCGGCAATCTGGCCACACCGGTGAACAGCAGCTATTTCACCAAGGCATTTATCAACGCCCTCCCGGCCTATCGCCCTTCTCTCTCTCCGAACCGTCGCGGCCTTGAGGTAGGGATGGCACACGGTTTCTTCCTCTTTGGACCTTTTGCCCTTACCGGTCCCCTACGCCATACCGAATACGGTGGAACAGCAGGACTACTGGCGACAATTGGTCTGATCTCGATTCTGACCGTCTGCCTTTCCATTTACGGCACCGCCGGTCGTGGTCCGAATGTTCAGCCCCCTGACGCCACCGTTGATCACCCTCCTGCTGATCTGTTCACCAAAGCTGGCTGGGCTGAGTTTGCTAGCGGCTTTTGGCTGGGTGGCTGCGGTGGTGCCGCTTTTGCTTGGTTCCTCTGTAGTACGGCGATCGTTGCCCCCTTGGTCAACATTGCAGGTGGCGTCTGGAGTGTCAACTAAGGTTCGATGAATCAAGACGCTTAGATTTCCACATTTTTCATGCATAACCCCTCTCTTTAATTAGAGAGGGGTTTTTTGTGTGCTTGGTAACTTGTGCTTGACCAAGCTTCAGTGCCCATCGTCTGTGATAGCAGGTGTGGTTGCCGCAGGTACTCGTCTATTAATATAGATAAGGCTATAGATCCGTCTGTCTTTATAGCCAACGTAGATGCTGTGGTCAAATTCCGATCCTGCCTGGACTTGGCATCGGCTTTTGCTATCCGTTTAGGCTTTTTCATGGGCTTTGGGCATATGTCTGATTTTTCGTGGCGCAACCAAAAGCTTGGTTTTGACGTTGTTGAATTGTTGTGCTTCTATGCAGTTTGTTGATATTATTCTTCGGATTCTTGAATTCTTAGCTTTATAGTGCATATCTCACTAAAAAACCCCCAACCTAAGCTGGGGGTTAATTCGTCCCTCAAAGAGACAGGTATTAAACGGGATTAGCCGAATTTACCTGACGTAGAGGCGATCAAGAAGGCTGCATAGGTCAGGAAGAAGCCCACTGTGAAGTGTGCCAGACCAACAACACGAGCTTGAACGATAGAGAGGGCCACGGGCTTGTCACGCCAGCCCACCAAGTTGGCGAGAGGAGTGCGTTGATGGGCCCAAACAATGGTTTCAATCAACTCCTGCCAATATCCACGCCAGGAGATGAGGAACATGAAACCGGTGGCCCATACCAGGTGACCAAAGAGGAACATCCATGCCCAGACAGCCAGATTGTTGGTGCCTGAGGGGTTGTATCCATTGATCAGCTGGGAGCTGTTAAGCCAGAGGTAGTCCCGGAACCAGCCCATCAAATAGGTGCTGGATTCATTGAACTGGGCAACATTGCCTTGCCAGATGGCCAGGTGTTTCCAGTGCCAGTAAAAGGTGAGCCAGGCCACCGTGTTCAGAGCCCAGAAGACTGCCAGGTAGAAGGCATCCCATGCGGAGATATCGCAGGTGCCACCACGGCCAGGACCATCACAGGGGAAGGAGTAGCCGAAGTCCTTTTTGTCGGGCATCAACTTTGAACCCCGGGCATCAAGGGCACCCTTAACGAGGATCAAGGTGGTGGTATGCAGTCCCAGGGCAATGGCATGGTGAACAAGGAAGTCACCAGGACCAATTTGCAAGAACAGGGAGTTGTTGCCAGCGTTGATGGCGTCTAACCAGCCTGGGAGCCAGACGGCGCCGGGGCCAGGAGCATTGCTGACGAGGCTGGTGGGATTAGCCAGCAGCACATCCATGCCATAGAGGGCTTTGCCGCTGGCGGCCTGAACGAATTGGGCAAAAACGGGTTCAACCAGAATTTGCTTTTCAGGCGTTCCGAAGGCCACGACCACATCGTTGTGGACATACAGACCGAGGGTGTGGAAGCCAAGGAACAGAGAAACCCAGCTCAAGTGACTGATGATGGCTTCTTTGTGCTCAAGCATCCGTGCAAGAACGTTGTTCTTGTTGGCCTCAGGATCGTAGTCACGGATGAAGAAGATGGCCCCGTGGGCAAAGGCACCGCACATCAGGAAGATGGCGATGTACTGGTGGTGCGTGTAAAGGGCAGCCTGGGTGGTGTAGTCCCGCGCAATGAAGGCGTAGGAGGGCAGCGCATACATGTGCTGCGCCACCAGGCTTGTCACCACCCCAAGGGAGGCCAAAGCCAGACCAAGTTGGAAGTGAAGTGAATTGTTGATCGTGTCGTAGAGGCCCTTATGGCCGGCGCCTAGGGCCCCCCCGAAGGGAGTGCCTTTGGGGGGGTTGTGGGCCTCAAGGATCTCGCGGATCGAGTGACCGATACCGAAATTGGTCCGATACATGTGACCAGCGATCACAAACAGACAGCCAATCGCCAGATGGTGATGGGCAATATCCGTAAGCCAAAGCGCCTCGGTCTGGGGGTGGAAGCCGCCAAGGAAGGTCAGAATGGCTGTTCCTGCACCTTCAGTTGTGTTGAACACCTGCTGGGCGGAATCGGGATTCTGGGCATAAACACCCCAGTTACCTGTAAAGAAGGGACCAAGACCTGCTGGGTGGGGAGATACCGAGAGGAAATTGTCCCAACCAACATGGATACCGCGGGATTCAGGGATTGCTACGTGAACCAGGTGTCCGGTCCAAGCGATGGAACTGAACCCGAAAAGTACGGCGAGATGGTGGTTTAAGCGGGATTCGGCGTTTTTGAACCAGGCCAGCGAAGGTAGGAACTTGGGCTGTAAGTGGAGCCAACCAGCGAACAGGGCCCAGGCTGAAAGGATCATCATGAAGATCGATCCTTGGTACAGCTCCGCATTGCTGCGCATACCAATCGTGTACCACCAGTGGTACAGACCAGAATAGGCAATGTTTACTGGTGAAGAGGCACCGGCCTGGGTGAAGGCAGCGATAGCTCCCTGGCCGAAGTGAGGATCCCAAATCGCATGGGCGATGGGACGGGTATGCAGAGGATCGGCGACCCACTGCTCGAAGTTGCCCTGCCAGGCGATATGGAACAGGTTTCCCGAAACCCAGAGGCCGATGATCGCCAGGTGACCGAAATGGGTAGAGAACAGCTTTTGATAAAGCCGTTCTTCAGTCATTCCATCATGGCTCTCGAAGTCGTGAGCCGTGGCGATCCCGTACCAAATACGACGGGTTGTCGGGTCCTGTGCCAACCCCTGGCTGAAATTAGGAAATTTCGTTGCCATTGGGAAAGGTCAGGTGGAGGTCAGCCGACCGCAATGATGCGGGCCAGGAAGAAGGACCAGGTGGTAGCGATACCGCCCAGCAGATAGTGGG
>JBBASD010000036.1:0-17047 GCA_040399485.1 Cyanobium sp.
GACGCCTTCCGGGGCTGCGAGCGCACCCTGGCGGTCAATCAGGAAAAGGTGCAGGTGCGCATCCCGCCCGGGGTCAAGCCCGGCAGTCGCCTGCGTCTCAAGGGCAAGGGCAACCTGCAACCCGGCACCGGCCGCCGGGGTGATCTCTACCTGAATCTCAAACTAATCACCCATCCGATCTGGCGACTGGATGGCGACCAGCTGCGGGCCGAGCTGCCCCTCAGCCTTGATGAACTTGCCCTCGGCGGCGAGGTCACCGTGGCAACCCCCGACGGCGAGGCCAGTGTGCAGGTGCCTCCTGGCATGACCCTGGGCCGCAGCCTGCGACTCAAGGGCAAAGGCTGGCCGCTCAAGGAAGGACGCGGCGATCTGCTGCTGACGCCGGTGCTGAAGCTGCCTCCGAACTTGAGCGATCGGGAACGGGAATTGCTGGAGCAGTTGCGCCAGGCCCGCAGCGCCGATCCACGCCAGGAGTGGATCAGCGCCGCCCGCCTCTGAACTCCCAGCCCCAAGGCCGCACTGCCTCGGCGGAGTCCCGGGAGGAACCAGGCCGATAAGATCCGCCCAGCCGGTCCCTGCCGATGGAGCTCACCTACCGCCCGCGTCGTTTGCGAGCTACGCCTGCCCTGAGGGCCCTGGTGCGGGAGCACCAACTCAGTGCCAGCGATTTCATTTATCCCCTGTTCGTGCACGAGGGCGCCAGCAACGAGCCCATTGGCGCCATGCCCGGGGCCCAGCGCTGGAGCCTGGAGGGGTTGGTGGACGAGGTTGGACGCGCCTGGGATCTGGGCATCCGCTGCGTCGTGCTGTTTCCCAAGGTGGCCGATGGGCTCAAGAGTGAGGACGGGGCGGAGTGCTGCAACGACCATGGCCTGATTCCAAGGGCCATTCGCCGTCTCAAGCAGGAGCATCCAGGTATGGCGATCATGACCGATGTGGCCCTGGATCCCTATTCCTGCGACGGCCACGATGGCATCGTCGATGAGCACGGGGTCGTGCTCAATGACGAAACCGTGGCCATGCTCTGCCGGCAAGCCGTGGCCCAGGCCCGTGCCGGTGCCGACCTGATTGGTCCCAGCGACATGATGGATGGCCGGGTTGGGGCCATCCGTGAGGCCCTCGATGAAGAGGGCTATGAAAATGTGGGCATCATCAGTTACACCGCCAAATACGCCTCGGCCTATTACGGCCCCTTCCGCGAAGCCCTCGATTCGGCCCCCAGACCGTCCGGTGGCAAGCCGATCCCCAAAGACAAGGCCACCTATCAGATGGATCCGGCCAATGGCCGCGAGGCCATCACCGAAGCCCTGCTCGATGAACAGGAGGGTGCCGACATCTTGATGGTCAAGCCCGGTCTGGCCTATCTCGACATCATTCACCGGCTGCGCTCGGAAACCGAGCTGCCGATTGCCGCATATAACGTCAGCGGCGAATACGCGATGGTGAAGGCGGCGGCCGAGCGCGGCTGGATCGATGAACGGGCCATCACCCTGGAAACCCTGCTCTGTTTCAAGCGGGCCGGGGCTGATCTGATCCTCACTTATCACGCCTGTGATGCCGCCCAATGGCTGCGTCAGGGCTGAATCCCGTCCCCCCAGCTCCACGGGCCGGGGGGGGCGGCAGCTTGAATGGCAGCAATGCCTTACGCGATGAGCGCGCCATGACACGGCTTGGACATGTGGCCTTGCGGGTCCAGGACATGGAGCGGGCCAGCGCTTTCTATCAAGCCCTGGGTCTGCGGGTGACCTGGCAAGCGGAGGACTGGACCTACCTCCAGTCGCCCGAAACCGGTGATGGGGTGGCCCTGCTGAGCCCGGCGTACACCGCAGCTGGCCCCCATTTCGCCTTCCATTTTGCCGACCGCGCCGCCCTTGATGCGGTCCATGGGCAGTTGCAACAGGCCGGCCATGCCGTCGGTCCCGTCCATGACCATCGCGATGGCACCGCCTCTTTTTATCTGCAGGATCCGGAGGGCAACTGGTTGGAGGTGCTGTATGAACCCCCTGGCGGCATTCCTTCCAACATTGGCGCTGCACCAATCGCTGTCGCTTTGGCCCAGGGGTGAGCGAACTGACGGCAATTGGGGCCGAGACCCTCGAGCTGCTGGAATGGCCGCGGCTGGCGCAGCAGTTGGCCAGCTTTGCCAGCACCCGCGCCGGTGCCCGTCACTGCAGTGCCCTGGTGCCGCCGCTCAGCTTTGGCGAAAGCCAGCGGCGGCTGGCCGAAACCACCGAGCTGCTGGGCCTCGATGGCCTGACTGAAGGGGGCCTGAGTTTTAGCGGCGCCGCCGACATCGGTGCCACCGTCAGCCTTTGCGCCAAGGGGGGGGTGGCCCCAGGCGAGGACCTGCTGGCGGTGGCCACCACCCTGGCGGCCGCCCGCCGGCTGCGGCGTCAGATCGAGGATCCCGAGGTTCGGCCTGTCTGCAGCGCCCTGGTGGCGGAGCTGCGCACCCTGCCGGAGCTGGAGCAGCGGCTGCATTTCTGCCTGGAGGAGGGCGGCCGGGTGGCCGACCGGGCCAGTGAGGCGCTCGAAGCGGTTCGGCGCCAGTTGCAATCGGGCCGGGCCGAGCGGCGCGATCGCCTCCAGGAGATGGTGCGCCGGCTCGGTGGCTTGTTGCAGGACACGGTGATCAGTGAACGCCAGGGCCGGCCGGTGTTGGCGGTAAAGGCTGGGGTGGTGGGCCAAGTAGCCGGCATCGTGCACGACAGTTCGGCCTCAGGCCTGACGGTTTTCGTTGAGCCCCAAGCGGTGGTGAAGGCGGGCAATCGCCTGCGGGAGCTGGAGGCTCAAGAGCGCGAGCAAGAGCAGCGAGTCTTGGTCGAGTTGGCCGCCCTTGTTGCCGAGCAGGCGGACAGCCTGCACCACCTGGAAGATGTGCTGACCCGACTGGATGCCGGCCTGGCCCGGGCCCGTTATGGCCTCTGGCTGGGGGCCGTCAGACCAGAAATCGACCCCGATCCCTGCAGCCCCTTTGAGCTGCGCGATCTGCGCCATCCGTTGCTGCTGTGGCAGGAGCGGCAGCAGGGGGGGCACAGCGTGGTGCCCGTGACCCTGGCGGTGACTTCGACCTTGCGGGTGGTGGCGATCACCGGCCCCAACACCGGCGGCAAGACTGTGACCCTCAAAAGCCTGGGCCTGGCGGCATTGATGGCCCGTTGCGGCCTGTTTCTGCCCTGCAGCGGCACCCCCCGGCTGCCCTGGTGTGGCCAGGTGCTGGCCGACATCGGCGACGAGCAATCGCTGCAGCAAAACCTCTCGACCTTCAGCGGCCACATCCGGCGCATCGCCCGCATTCTTGATGCCCTGCCCAGCGAAGTCCGCCCCAGCCCCCAAGGGGCAGACCTGGTGCTGCTCGATGAAGTGGGGGCCGGCACCGACCCCCAGGAGGGTTCGGCCCTGGCGGCGGCCCTGCTGCGCCACCTGGCCGATCGGGCCCGGCTGACGGTGGCGACCACCCATTTCGGCGAACTGAAGGCGCTCAAGTACGCCGATGACCGCTTTGAGAATGCCTCGGTGGCCTTTGATGTCGACTCCCTTTCCCCCACCTATCACCTGCAATGGGGGATTCCGGGGCGCAGCAATGCCCTCGCCATTGCGACGCGGCTGGGGCTGGAGCCCCAAGTGGTGGCTGCCGCCGCCGGCCAGCTGGAGCCCGGCGGCGCCGGCGATGTCAATTTGGTGATTGAGGGGCTGGAGCAGCAGCGCCGCCAGCAGCAGGAGGCGGCGGAGGCGGCGGCGGCCCTGTTGGCCCGGACCGAGTTGCTGCATGAGGAGTTGCTGCAACGCTGGAGTGAGCAGCGTCACCAAAGCGCCGCTTTGCAAGAACAGCGGCGCCAGGCATTGGAAACCTCCATCCGCCAGGGCCAGGGGGAGGTGCGCGGCCTGATCCGCCGCCTGCGGCAGGTGGGCCAAAGCGTGCAGGAAGCCGCCGGGGTCAGCCAGGGCCAAGGCAGGGTGGCCGGCGAAACGGCCCGCCAGGCAGGCCAGCGTTTGCGGCAGCTGGAGGCGGAACACCGACCCCCGATCGAGAAGCGCCAGCATGGGGGCTGGCGGCCCCAGCTAGGTGAGCGGGTGCGGCTACTGGCCCTGGGCAAGGCCGCCGAGGTGCTGGCCCTCTCCGACAACGGCCAGGAGCTGACCGTGCGCTGTGGTGTACTGCGCAGCACGGTGCCGCTGGAGGCGATTGAAGGTCTTAATGGCGAAAAACCGGCCCCGCCGGAGCCGCCCCAGGTGCGGGTGCGGGGCGGCACGGCCCTGGCCGGTCAGGGCGCCCAGGTCCGCACCGCCCGCAACACAGTGGATGTGCGTGGTTTACGGGTGCATGAAGCCGAAGCGGCCGTG
This sequence comes from Cyanobium sp., assembly GCA_040399485.1. GTDB lineage: Bacteria > Cyanobacteriota > Cyanobacteriia > PCC-6307 > Cyanobiaceae > Cyanobium. The sequence goes on from JBBASD010000036.1 coordinate 4,345, forward strand.
GAAGAAATCCTTAGGGCCGCCTCAGGTCCGGTTTGGGTGATCCATGGCCATGGCACCGGCAAGCTGAAGCGGGGCCTGCGGGAGTGGCTGGAAGGGGTGCCCTACGTGGAGCGGGTGGTTGATGCGGAGCCAGGCGATGGCGGCGGCGGCTGCAGCGTGGTGTGGATTAAGTAGAAAAATCAGGCGGCCACCGGGTCCAGAGCCCTGACCCTGGAGATATCAATCGAAAACGGGGGTGAGCCGTTGCGGGCGATGGGCCAACGACGCACCCAGCAGGTGCCCTTCTCGGCGTCGACGTTGATCACCTGGAAGTGGCTGTCGGGATTTTCGTCCAGAAGGACGAATTGTCCGGGGCGAGGGATCATGAAAACCGGGCGGAACGGCAGGTTTTAAATCTGTGGACAATCTAAAGGATCTTGGGGTTGGGGCCCTTGATGTGCTGGAAAGCCGACCCGATGGTTTTTGAGCATGGCTCGCGCCCTACAAGCCCTGAACGATCTCGCCAGCTTTAAGCAGGATGCCTTGGCCCACCTGCAGGGGTTGCCAGGGTTCATCGGCGGTCAGGGGCTCGGTGCAGACGATGGTGACCACATCGGTGGGGTTGGTGACGGCGGCGAAATCGACGCTGAGGTCGTCATCGGCCAGCCGCGCCCGACCAAAGGGTGCCCTGCGGGTGAGCCAGTGCAACCGGGTGCCGGCGTAGGCATAAAGCCAGTTGCCGTTGCTGAGCAGGCAATTAAAAATGCCGCCACTGGCCAGCCGGTTGGAGCAGGCCAGCAGCGCATCGAACAGGCCGGCTTCGTCATCAGCGGCAATTTGGCGGGCTTCCAGTTGTTCGAGGATCCAGCAAAAGGCGGCTTCGCTGTCGGTATCGCCAATGGGCTGATGCTGACCCGCCAGGGGCAAGGGGGTGTGGAGGTCGCCGTTGTGGGCGAAGACCCATTCGCGCCCCTGCCAGTGGCGATGGAAGGGATGGCAATTTTCCAGGGCCACAACGCCCTTGGTCGCTTTGCGGATGTGGGCCATCGAACAGTGGGCCCGCAGATCCAGTTCGGCAACGGCCGCGGCGATCGGTGAAAAAGCAGCGGCGGCGTCCTCCCGATAAATCCGCACCCCGAGGCCATCGATGTCGTAGCTGGCCAATCCCCAACCATCGGCGTGATCACCGGTGGAGCCGCCCCGCAGCCGCAGACCGTGGAAGGAGAAGCGCAGGTCGGTGGGGGTGTTGGCGCTGAGGGCCAGCAGTTCGCACATCAGGGGGAATCTGGATGCCCAAGCAAGAAGTTAGGCGCCGCCGTCCGGGGGGCATTGGCAAAGAACGTTTGACCGATGGGAAATAAGTGCTATGTTGAGCGCACCTGATCTGCAGCATCCGATGCGCTGTCAAAGCCGAATGACCCGCGCCGACGCCATGTCGGCCCCGCTCTTGCGCTTCATCTCTGCCAATCCCCTGACGCTTCCATCTATCCATGGCCACCGCTTCCCGCACCAAGCCTCTCCGCCTCACCCTGCTCGCCAATGACGTTTTGCCCGAAGGGCTGACCTGGCGCATTCACGAGGGCTACCTCCGCACCGCCACCTGGGACGAAGAAGGTGATGCGATCACCCTGGGCCTCTGGGGTCCTGGTGATCTAGTCACCAACGCGCACTCCGCCCTGGAGCTGGTGGAAGTCCAATGCCTTTCAACCGTTGTCGTCGAGCAATACAACCCGGACGAAGCTGAAACCCTGGCTTTCCTGCTGCATCAGATCCGCAACACCGAAGAGATTTTCCAGCTGAACCGCATCCGCAGTGCCGAGCGGCGGTTGTTGATGCTGCTGCGCTGGCTTGGTGTTCGCTTTGGCCAGGTTAGTAGTCGTGGTTATCGTCTTTCCCTCAAAGAGATGAACCTAACCCACCGATCCCTAGCCGAAATATGCGGTTTGACAAGGGTGACAGTCACTAAAAATCTAAACAGGTACAAAACTCTCGGCCTGCTACAGAATGTGGGCGAAGCCGATCTGTTCATTCCAGGCGAAGCCCTAGCCACTGCTTTTTAAAAACTAAACCTGTGCCAATTTCTTACTTACAAACATCGCCATGACCGCCCAATTTCTTCGTGCCCATTCTTCCCAACCCCAACCACAGCGCTATACGCTTGTCTTTCGTGACGGCCAATTACTTCGCAATCAGGACGGCCTGACATTGGTTCAGTATCGATCGGATGCCCGTTTGGCTGAAGTGAGACCGGAAGAGGTGGCGATAAGCGCCTGAACCAAAAGTACAAATGATGACCTCCCCGCTGCTATGCAACGGGGAGTTTTTATCATGCCTGCTTTGCTAAGTTAGTAGGATGCTCGCACAGATCCAGCAAGGATATAGTCTTTAAATCGTGACTCCAGTTTTTGGTCAATTGCTCTAGCCAGGCATCTGCGGGTGAACCAGGCTGTTCATTTTTAATGATCGGGTTATCACCATTGCCTCCAGCAAGAGAATTGTAAAGATCAAGCAAATTAATCGTATCAGCACGTTGCGCCAAACGATAGCCTCCCCGATTTCCCTTGCTGCTTTCCACAAGGCCAAGAAGTCTAAGTTCTCGCAATACTACCGAGAGATAGTGGTGAGAAAGATCATATTTGTCTGCAATCTGACGGGCTTGCAGGGTACGGTTCTCGGCGGCCAGCTCTACCAGGCTGATCAGGGAGTAACGAAAAGTCGTTGAAAACAAGATCCCAGTTCCTTGGTGAATGAACAGCTGCAGTGGTTGGCCCGTAGACCGCGCCTAAGCACGCTATTACACTCGGGAAATAGGAATGTGATTTAATTCACGCCAAGGGAACACTTAGATGTATTCTCATTAACATTAAACCAGATTGTCAAGGTTTGCTCAACGACGGCGTTCCGACTCTTTGATCTTGTTATCAGCCTTGAGCAATGATTTAATGTCGATCGCCAAATTTTGATGATCCATCACCAAAGGCAGGTGGCCGTTCCATTTTTCGATGGCCTCATGTTCAAGCACTTCGGGTGTGAGGCTAGTTTGTAATAACTGTTGGGCCCGGGCTTGGCCATCGGCCAGGTACACTTTGGCTTCGGCAAGACGCCTGGCTTTGACCGCCTCATAGGCCGCCCGTTTAGCATCTTGTTCTGCCACCTGCTTGGCCTCCACAGCCAGGCGAAACTGTTTCGAGAAATCAACCTGGAGTAAGTCAACAGAATCGAGACCAATGTTATGGCTTTTGAGTCGTTCAAAGAGCAATTGGTACAAAGATTCCTTGACATGATCGCGATCTGTAATCAGCTCCTCCGCCCGGAAATGTGCCACTACCGCCTTAAGCCCATCTTCCAGTGCCGGCTCGATGACCGTGCTCACAATTTTGCTTTCATTTCCAAGTCTCTGGTAGATCCGGAATACTTGATTTGGCTCCAGGTGCCAACTTATTGCCACATCGAACTCCACATCCTGAAGGTCCCTGGAAGCAGCCTCACTGCGAAACTGTTGGGACTGTATGCGTAGGGTCATCGGTCTGACGCTATCTCGCCCCGGCAGCACGGGATGGAGACCTTCAGATAGAACCTTTTCCTGAACAGCACCGAAGCGGAGTAAGACGCCCTGGTGACCAGCAGGCACGATCACAAAGAACTGACTGACCAAGGCCAAACCGATCAGCAACAAAAATAATCTGAGTGCCGATAGTGTATTCAGAACTTTCGGCAGAATCCCAGGTTCCTGATTGGCACTCGGTGTGTCATTGGTGTCAAGGGCTGGAAGGTTGCGCTGGGCCAGGGCATCCATGCAGGCCTATTTCAACAAAGCGATAGGAACAGAATAGGGTCTATTCACGTTTTTGTGACCACAGCGGGCTAGCTTGGAGCAACATATCGATCAATATTCGTGATCAGTTCAACAAGAAAAATGTGTTGCTTAATTGGCGGATGTTCCATAGTGTTACATAGTTATTAAACTCTATTGATAATGTGGCAGCAAATGATGACGGCCGCTAGTGCCTTTTCCGCTACAAATATTGACGATATTTTCATTCTTACTCTTTTATTTTCCCGTCTCGACCAGAAGTTCCGGGCCGTGCATGTGGTTGCAGGCCAGTTAATTGGTTTTGCAATCTTAGTAATGATAAGCCTTTCGGCCCTGGCGGGGCGGTCCCTGTTGCCCCAGACCTGGCTGGGATTGTTGGGACTACTGCCAATCAGCCTTGGGGTTTCCGGCCTGCTCGAAACCCTCCAAAACCGTCCGGCTAGCGAAGGGCGGGGCTCAGAACCACAAAGCAAAACAGATCTTTCAATTTTAGCTGATGGTGGCGGTGCAATCAGCGCAATTGTGGGCGTGGCCACATTGACCATAGCCAACGGCAGCGACAATATTGGTGTCTACATTCCACTTTTTGCCAGGGCTACGACTGCAGAAGTCCTAGTCATACTGATCACCTTCGCGCTTGGTTTGCTGTTGTGGTGCTTGCTGGCCTGGCAGCTCACCCGGCTGCCTGCCCTGGCTTTGTACCTGCAAAGCAAAGCTGCTTGGTTGATGCCCTTTGTATTAATCGTTCTTGGGGCGGTGGTTGTCCTTGACAGCCATTGCTTTGAAGAACGAACCCTGGCCATGATTACCCTTGTTTGCCTTGGCGTCATGACCTTGTCGCTGCTCCGCCAGGTGGAAGCCAGAAATCCTTCGATCCCCCCCATTGCGTCTCTTGCTTCCTTTAATGACGAACGTATCTGAGATTGAGCCTGCCACTCCAGCTCCCTCACCAACACCAACACCGCCTTATCGACGCAATCCCAACAGGGTTCGTGACCACCTGGCCAACGAACGCACATACCTGGCCTGGATGCGTAGTGGCATCTCCCTGCTGGGCTTTGGGGTGCTGATAGTGCGGATTCGCATCCTCAAACCACCTCTGGCACCAAGGGGACCTGGCGCTGGCTGGAAACTGGGCGTGGCCTTCACCGTGGTGGGATTACTGATGGTAGGCCTTTCATCCCTGCATTATTTTGGCGTTCGCAATGACATTGACAACGACACATATGAACCACCAGATCGTTGGGTAATTCTTTCAACCATCGTTGTGCTGATCTTGGGATCTTGTGTGGCTTTTTACGTGTTCCAGGTACCTTTTGAAAGCACAGAATCCATACTGGTGGATTAATTGGCATTGAGATTTAAGCATTAAGACAAACGACTTACTTGTAGATTTAACTAAGTTCAGAAATCGGTGAAGGTAGCAGTCCGAATTGAACCAAGAGCATGACTACTATTGTATAGAGAGTTGAGGTTGCCAATCCTATCAAAAGTTCCCGTTTGGGATTGCGGTTGCTTTGTCCATCATGGAAAACAGTGATGGCCCCTGACTGCATTAAGACGATACCAAGCACATTTGTGAGCCAATAGCCAATCACCAATCCGGGAGCAAACCAATCGGGGTGCCAAAACTGGAGCAACCGGGCAAAGCCCCAGGCCAGCGGCAAATTGATGAGCAGGTCGTTCCACCAGCACAGGGGCGAAAGCAGCCAACCCACCAGCAGCAACACAAGGGCCCGCAGTTGCACCAACGGTTCGCCAGCCTGCAGAAAGCTGCGCAGACGCTGCAGCAACGTCGCGCGGGCTGAAGCTGAGACGGGATCGGGCACCGGCGTCACCAATCGAAGACAAATCACCTTAAACCCCATCGGGCATAGCGAAAACGTCGGGCCCTGTGGCTGAAAACACATTCTTCCGGTCGGGTTATGGGGGAAAATAATGGCTATGAATGATGCCCACCGTGGAACCTTTTGTTTCGGCCCACGCCAGGGTGGGATTCGAGGAGGCCGAATTCCTTGTGCTGCAGTGGTTTGACGATGTGGGCCTTGCCTTGGGGTATGCCGAGCATGGCCGTCTGATTGCCTGGTTTGATGATGACGATCTACCCGCCACCGTTGCCCAGATCGCCGTAGAAGTGCAGTTTTATGGTTTGAACCAAGGATGGAGCCAACTGAGGTGGTGCTTTCGCCATGGAGATGGTGAGGGCGCAAGCCCACTGGTTAACGAATTGCTCGAAAGCCTGCTTGAGCTGCTCAGGGCTGACAGCCGCTGGAACATCGATCTCTGCCAAAGGCTGACGGAATCCCAGGCATGAATTTTGATCAGCTGCAGGTGTTTGTGGTGGTGGCTCGCCACCTCCACTTCAGTCGAGCCGCCGAAGAGCTGTACATCACCCAACCGGCCGTGAGCGCCTCGGTGGCGAAATTGGAAAGCCACTATGGTGTCAAACTCTTCCACCGGATTGGCCGCCGGGTGGAGCTCACCGATGCGGGTCGGTTCCTGCTGGAAGAGGGACTGCGGCTGCAGGAGACCGTGGAAAGACTGGAACGGGGGCTGCAGGAGTTCAATGGCCTAAGCCGCGGTGTCCTCAACCTTGGCGCCAGCCTTACAGTAGGCAACTACTGGTTACCCTCCAGGTTGAACCGCTTTAGAGAACGTTACCCGGATATCGAACTTCGCTGCGATCTCGGCAATGCCGATCAGGTGCTCGAAGGCACCGTCCGAGGTCAGTACGACCTTTGTTTTTTGACGGGCTGGGCCAATGGTGAGGCTTCTCCGGAGCTTGAGGCGCACCTTTGCGCCGAGCAGGTGGGGCAAGAGCGGTTGCGGGTGGTGGTGGGCAAAGGCCATCCCTGGTTCGGCTTGTCGACCGTAACTGGCACTCAATTGCGCCAATCACCCTGGTTTGTCAGAGAACAGGGATCCGGCGCCCAACGGCTTCTAGAAGCGATGTTGCTGGAAGTGGGCGTAGAGCCGGGAGCCCTTGAGGTGCGTCTAGTGCTCAACAGCAGTGAAATGGTGAAGGCGGTCCTGGTAGCTGGTTCCGGAACAGCGGCCCTGCCAGAGACGATGGTGGGCTCGGAGCTGAGCCAGGGATTGCTCTGGGCAGTGGACATCGAAGGTACAACTGGAGCCAGCCAGCCCATTTGGATGGTGAAGCACGACCAGCGCCATCGCTCTCCCCTTGCCAAGGCTTTCGAGGCATTGATTCGGGAGGAGATTTAGCGGCAGAGCATCGATTCAAGAATTTACGCAAACCCGCTGTGTTTTGAGTGTTATCCTACAGGGATGACCGATGGCTCAGTTCCAAGACGTTTCCGCCTGCGCCTCCAAGCCAACGATGTCCTTCCGGCGGGACTGGCCTGGATGATCCTTGAGGGCTATGTGCGCACCACCAGCTGGGATCAGGACGGCGAATGCATCACCTTGGCGGTCTGGGGACCGGGAGAATGGGTCAGCAGTAGTTATTCCACCCTCTCGCCCATAGAATTGCAGTGTCTTTCCAAGGTATTTGTCGAACAATTTGAGCCCACCAAAGAAGAAATTATCAAATTTCTGCATCTTCAGATCCGTAATACTGAACAAATCTATGAAATAAATCGCATGAGGAAAGCCGAGTTGAGACTGTTAGCGCTGTTGCGCTGGCTCAGTCTACGTTTCGGCCAGGTAAGTCGCCATGGCTACCGGTTGTCTTTGAAGGAGATGAATTTGACCCACCGTGGGCTAGCAGATATATGTGGTCTAACGCGGGTGACTGTGACAAAGAACCTTAATCGCTACAAGGTTCTAGGCATATTACAACCGGTAGGGGAATCAGACTTATTGATTCCTACTGATATTAGCCTGGATTCGAGTGCATACAATTCTGACAAAAAGAAAACATAATTATAATCCGCTGCCAAAAAATTTTACTGTTATATCAGGCCTCTTAATGTACCACTGTCCAGCATAATTCTAAAGCCAAGCCAGATAAGAATGTAGGGAAAAAATCGAGGCGCATAACGATTCATTAGCAGGGCAATGCCAGGTGCCCGAGTCAGATGGTAAGAAAGAAAAAGCCAAGTCAAGATAAAGCCATACAAGACCGGTATGGTTACAAGCGTTTTGGCAACTGGAAGACTAGCAAAAAGAGGAATGTAGATACCAAGATTATTGCCTCCATTTGAAATGGTAACCATTGATACCCTATAGGTCTGTCTATCGGCTAAAACTGCAATAAGCGAAGGCTTCCTTGATTCAAAACCCGTAAGGTTGGCATATTTTTTGGCACTAATTGATTGATCACTTGGAGTGTCACCCAGCCAATGGTCCAGCAAGGCACGTAGACCGATGAGAATTGGCAGAATTCCCAATAGACCAATTGTTTGTTGAGGTAGGGCAAGGCCGATCCAAATTCCAATCAGACTAATCGATAAAAGAATTGAAAAGCCAATGAGTTCACCGATGACTACATGACGAGGCAAGAAAGAACGATTGACCTTACCAAAAAAGGCAGTGAGATAGATATTATCATCAAAGGTGGTGGCCAATCCGGCGCCAACTGCAATTTGCAATGTCGCCAGAAGCCACTCCATACCGATAGAAAGTGGCTGCTGAAATTTTACCGATTGATTTTAACCAGCCAACCAACTATCCGAAGTGGCGACGAATACACGGCCTCCCTTGTCGAGGGCGACGATCTGCGTATACTAAAGTTAAACCTGCAAACCCCGATATATCATGGCCCCGGCATTCCAGAATGAAGGTCAATGACTCCGCAGTGGCTGCATATCCTGAACAGAGGCCCTGGTCCTTCAGGCTGGCATAGCTATTTGAGCTTCCGATCGATACAAAAGGCGATCATCACGTTTGCCCTTGTTATGGGAGCTGGCCCTATGGCCACAGCCACCTCAGCAGCGTTAGAGCAGCGTAACTGGATAGCCCAGACCCCACCAGCAGGAATTGGCCCACCATCGCCTCAAGACGTCCACCCTCAACAGCCGGCGGCGGATCACCAGCTCGCCTACCCACCAGGTACCACCAAAGATATCTTACGTTATATTTTTATTATCGCTGGTGCATTAATGTTTTTAAATTTATTAAAAGAGATTTCCGGACATCAAGCAGATCGCTCTGCCAATGCGTCCCTGGCCAAGGAGTCCAAAAAGCTGAAACAGCTTAAAATTGGCTATCCAGAAGGCATGATTTTTATGGAGGAATTGAGACGGTTAAGGTTGCTCGAAAGCCGCCTGAGTCCACTCGGAGTCGATATTATTTGGAGTTCTTTCCCGTCTGCCTCCACTCTTTTATCGGCCCTTAGCAAGGGTGAAATTGATTTTTGTGGTGGTGGCGGAACCGCCAGTATCTTTTCGCAAGCGGCGGGTCATTTATTTGTTCGTGTAGCGCGTGAAAAGTATCCGGATCTCCAAGGTGAAGCCATCTTGGTGCCTGAGGATTCGTCGATCCATAGTTTGCCTGACCTCCAGGGAAAGAGAGTGGCTTTTGATGAGGGTTCAAGCGCCCATTATGTCTTGATTCGAGCCCTACAAATTGTTGGTCTCTCCTACGGTGATATACGCCCTGTGCCGTTACCACAAAGTCAAGCATTGTACCATTTCAAACAAGGAGAAGTGGATGCTTGGGTGGTTTGGATGCCCTATGCACCAACTGAAATGCGTCGCCGTTATCCAGGGCGATCAATCGCTGATTTGTTCAGTATTCTTGGAGACAAAGCCGCATCAGAAGTGCCAACTCTTTACTACTGTACGCCTGAGCTTGCCTCGGGGTATCCCCGTATCCTCAAGGCAATTTTGGAAGAAGTCAACGAAGCCGGAGTATCACATAATCAAACCCAGTTGCAAGAAGCCGAAATTCGATCCAAAACTGAGGAAGTAGATTCGGAATTAATGCAATCACTACGTCAGAGAACCCTTGAGCGGGCCATCCTTCCTCTTGACGAACCCACCCTGAACAGCCTTCAACATCAAGCCACCATTCTGCATCAGCTAAAACTAGTGCCAGAACAGATTAATGTCCATGACGGTTCTTTCAGTTTGCAAACCCGCCAGAATTGGACGTACTAAGAATTGGTCCATTAGCTTGGCCGGCCCGGGTTAGCCTGGAACACTCTGGTGTAATTGAGACCACCTCCTGAATGGCTAAAATGCTTAATTATGAATCGAGGACACCACTCTAGCCAGTGACAACAACTAATCTGCCGATAGGCTGCCAACCTATTCAACCAATCCCTAATAACTTGGGACCAACCTTTCTGATCATCTTTGGCATGTTATTGATGCCTTTGCTCGTGGGTCTGCCCTTATTCTTCTATGGGCTAACCCGTCTGCGCGAAGGATCAGGAAAACTGGCTACGTATTGAAGTTGGTGATCGTTTTGAACATCAATCAAAGTTGCTTGGAATTGCCTTAGCCCATAGCTTTTGTTTGTGTCCCTCGCCCTTTGCCCCTCTCTGCCATGGCCAACCCTAAAACCCCCTCCATAAAGGAGGTTTGTGTCCAGCCCCCAACCCAGCTCCGACCTGACTGGCTCCTCTCGATCCAGAAGGTCTGCCTGTCCCTATTGCTGTTAGCCAGCTTCCTGTTGATGGACCCCCAAAAGGTGCGTGCCGATGCCGGTCGTTTTCTAAGTGGGGCCGATTATGCCGAACTCAAAAGTGAGCTGGCCAGCCTTCAACCCCTGACTGCTGAAGGCCAGAAAAAACTTTCAGCTGTCCAGCAACAGCGCCTGGCTGATCTGCAGGTGCTCGAACGATCCATAGCCCGCTCGGATGATCGAGCCCAGCTGACCAACAAGACCACCCACAACCTTGGCTTGTTTGCCCGTTACAAGAAAGAACCAATCGATTCGGCACCTCAATTTTATGTTCTTGCCCCGGGGCACCAAAGCGATGATGATTTTGATTTCGTTGCCCTCTTGGTGCCCCAAGGGGTTTCCCTCGCTTGGGGCGATAAGGGCTTTGAGGTTGCCAGTAGCAACGGCCCCCGGCTGATTCGTATTCTTGAGGGGCAAGCCTTGAGCATCAGGGATGGGTCCGATCAGGTCCAAATTGCCACCACCACCCCATCGGTTCAGGTAGGAACGGTCAGATCAATTACTCCGAACAGCAAGTCCCCGAACAGCAAGTCTGCAAACAGCGGCTCCCCGAACAGCGAGCCTGCGGTCAGCTACAAGCTCAGCCAACCCCCTTTCCAGGTTGTTGACAAATGGGAACCTGCCTTGGTTCTGCCTGCCCTGAGTCAAACCGCCCTGGATCAGGAAATTGAGAACGCCCCCCTCGATTGAGGATTGTTTCAACAGGTTGAAAACTGCTGGGCCAGCCGTGCTGCTGGCCCCTGGTGTCCTGATCGCAACCCTGGGCCGCCGCCTTCCCATCGAACTGATCGTTCTCACCCTTGTGGTCGCTTCGGTTCTGGTGGGGTGGCTCAGTCCTGCGGAGGCCTTGGCCGGTTTCGGCAATCCGGCCGTGATCACCGTGGTGGCGATGTTCGTGATCAGTGCGGCTCTGGTGCGCAGCGGCGCCTTGGAGCCGATCGAACGTTGGTTGGCTCGCTTCGATGACCGTGGTCCAGCGGTGCAGATTCTTTTGCTGGCCCTTGTGGTCGGGCCCCTCTCTGCGGTGATCAGCAACACCGCCGTTGTGGCGATGTTCATTCCGCTGGTGGAGCGCTGGTGCCAGCGCCTGGGCACCTCCCCCTCGCAACTGCTGATGCCACTTTCCTTCCTTACGGTGCTGGCCGGGGTGGGCACTTTGGTCGGCACCTCCACCAACCTGGTGGCCAGCAGCCTCGCCAATGAATTGGGCTACGGCAGTTTTACGCTGTTGCAGTTCACGCCGATGGCCCTGATTTCCTATGGCGTTGGCATGTTGATTTTGGCAGGATTGGCACCAAGGCTGTTGCCTTGCGCTGCCCCTGCACCGCGAGTCGAGGCACTGGAAAGGGACTACGGCATCCGCCACTACCTCAGCGAACTGGTAGTCACGCCCCTTTCACCGCTGATTGGGCGCAGCATTGATGCCAGCTTGTTGCAGCACACCTTTGATGTGCGGGTGCTGGCCCTGATTCGCGATGGTGACCGCCGCTCCCTACCCCTCGGTGACGAACGCCTTGCCGACGGCGATGTGTTGCTGGTCAGGGCCTCTCCAGAACGGCTCGTTGCCCTGCGCGAAGCGAAGGGTTTGCAATTGGTTCCGGATGTCAGCATCCGCCTGCGCCAAGCCTTTGGCAATGCCATGGCCGCACCGCATGGCGAGTTGCCCCAAAGTGACGAAATCCAAGGAGGCCAGGCCCAAGGCCAAGAAACGTCCGATTCGACTGAACTCTCCATCCTGGAGGCCATGGTGCCGGCTGGTTCGCGCTTGATTGGCCAAAGCCTGCGTGACCTCCGCTTCGCCCAACGCTTCAATGCCGCCGTGCTAGCGATTCGTCGCGGCGAAGAGGTGTTACGCGAACGCCTCGGTAAAGAGACTCTCCAATTTGGTGATGCGCTCTTGATTCAGATAACCCCTGCGGGGCTGCGAGGGCTTGAGCTGAGCAGCGACCTTTTGTTAGCCGAACCCCTGCCGCTGCCAGAGGATCGCCAAAATCATCTTCCCTGGGCTATCGGCCTGACCTTGGCGCTGCTGCTGTTGACGCTTTGGCGCAGTGATGCCTTGGCGATCTGGGCCCTTTTGGCCGTGGTGGGACTGGTGGCCAGCGGTGTGATCAGCGCGGCTGAGATCTACGCAGCCGTGCGCTGGGATGTGGTGGTGCTGCTGGGATCATTACTGCCCTTGGCCAAGGTTTGCGGCAATCTCGGCATCGATCAATGGCTGGTCAACCAGTTGGCTGGGACGCTCGCCGACTGGCCTCCTTACTTGCTTTTATTTGGTCTCTATTGGCTGACCGCCCTATTGACCGAAGTGGTCTCCAA
>JBBASD010000037.1:0-16898 GCA_040399485.1 Cyanobium sp.
TCGCCACCGTGGCAGTGGGCACTGGATTCTGGGCCCAGACCCTGCTCAAACCAGGACCCACCTCAGCCGACCGGGACGTTCTCGAGGCCCTGATCGCCCAACCAAGTCGGGCCACCGCCATCAGCCAGGTCCGTGGATTCAATAGCGTCGCCGCAGCTACCAGCGCAGCCGCACCAAGTTTGCCGCCTTCCCTGCCGGCACCTTCGCCGGCGCCTGCCTCAGCTGCCGGAACGCTGGCGTCCAGGACCCAGGCGGAAGGCAGCGAAGCCGCAGCGACCCGGATGGTGGGCCGGCTGAGATCGGCCCGCATTGCCAAGGGGTCCAGGTCCCTCCAGGTTCCCCAGGGAGGCCCTGAGGTGGCTCTGGAGATCAGGGTGGCCCTGCTCAAGCTCCCAGCCCGCCCCAGGCTCTCGGCGGACGGTCCCTGGCAGATAAGTAACAGAGCCGGTCACCTGCTGGCCCAGGGTGGTGCCGGGGACGCCCCTGATCTGGAGGCCCTGATGGCTGCCAATGCCGAGGTGTGGATGCGCAGTACCTCTGACGACGCCTTGCAGGCTGATGGACGGGCCTATGGCGGCCTATTTCGGGTCCTCAGAGCAGGGGATGGCTTCCAGGTCGTCAACCACTTATCGCTTGAGTCCTACATCAGTTCGGTGGTGGGCGGGGAAATGCCAAGCACTTGGAACATGGAGGCCCTCAAGGCCCAGGCGGTGGCCGCCCGCTCCTACGCCATGGCCCACATGGCTCGTCCGGCTGATCAGCACTGGCACCTGGGTGACACAACGCGCTGGCAGAACTACGAAGGCCTCAGCAGTGTGAGTGGCCGCACCCGTCAGGCCACCTCCAGTACCGCCGGCGTCATTTTAAGTTATCAGGGCGGCATTGTCGAAAGTCTGTACGCCGCCACCCAGCAGATCGTCGACGAAGCCCATGGCCACCTGGGAGCCAGTATGAGCCAGACCGGGGCCCAGGAGCTGGCGCAACAGGGCCTGCGGTTTAATGAAATCCTGGGGCGCTATTACCAAGGGGCTTCCCTGGCCCGGTTGCAGGCGGGTGCGGGCTGAACAATACTGGCGCCAAGCCTCCAAGGTCTCCCAGGAGGCCCTGCGTTGTGGTGCCCTGGTGCCCCTGGCCACCGAGGAAGTACTCGATCCCCGTCTGGCTCCCTTTCGGCTGCGCACCCTCCATGGTTTGCCGCCACGCCATCTGAGGGAGTGCGGACCCCGCCCCAACCCCTTTCTGCCCTGGGAACCACTGCTGCAGGTCGACCAACTCGAGGGCGGCCATGTCGTGCTGCTCAACAAGTATCCGGTCCAGCCTTGTCACCTGCTGCTGATCAGTGGGGAATGGCAACCGCAGCAAGGCTGGCTGGAGGGGCAGGACTGGCGGGCGGTGGCAAGTGTCGCCGCCGACACCGGCGGACTCTGGTTCTTCAACAGTTCGGCGCTGGCCGGCGCCAGCCAGCCCCACCGGCACCTGCAACTGTTGCCCCGCCAAGGGGACGAACCCAGCTGTCCCCTGGCCGATTTGATCGCCCAACAGCTACGGCAGGAACAAGAACCCTGGCCGTGGGCATATCGCATCAGCCCCCGCCTGGATCCCTTGGGCGGTACGGATCTGGCGGAGCTCTATGCCAGCCATTGCCGCGACCTGGGACTGGGGCAGCCGGGGCTCCACGACCAACCCCTGCACCCCTACAACCTCATTTTCGATGACAGCTGGTTTCTCACCGTGCGCCGATTCCGGGAGCACTGTGCTGGCTTCAGCGTCAATGGGCTCGGCTTTGCCGGTTATCTGCTGGGCACGCATCGCTCGGATCTGAACTGGCTGCAGCAAAAAGGTCCCTGGGCCCTGTTGGCGGCGGTAGCGGCGCCTGCCGGCTGAAGCTGCCAAGTGATTTCCGTAATTTCACGGTTGGCAGCGGCGAATAAATCGAGCTTTCTGGAAAGGCGGGCTGTTCTTGAAGGAACGGACCTCTCTCCAGGCCCCATAGCTTGGAGTCAGGTATTTCCAAATTCAAATTTGCCCGCTTATTTCAACATCTTATTCCCATTTTATCGCCATGATCAGGGCCCATTCCCCCCAGCCCCGTCGCTCGCTTGCCCTGGCCACTCCCCAGCTGCAGCAGCGCAATCGTCGGGTTGAGGCCCACCGCCAACTGGTGCGACCCCTGGCTGTTCATTACGCCAGACTCAGCCGGGAATCCAGTGAAGATTTACAGCAAGCGGGCATGCTCGGCTTAATTCGTGCCGCTGAGCTTTATAGCCAAGAACGGCAGACACCCTTTGAGGCTTTCGCTCGCCCCCATATCCGCGGTGCCATTCTTCATTACCTGCGCGATGTCTCACCACTGGTTCGTCTGCCCCGCCGTCAGGCCGAACTTCAGGATCGGGTCATGCAATGGCAGCGGCAGCAAGCACCCGGTCTCAATAGTCCGGACATGCTGGCGAGCATGCAGCGACAACTGGGACTAAGCCCAGGGCAGTTGCTTTTGCTGGAACGCAATTGGGCCATGAATCGGCCCGCCAGCCTTGAGCCTGAAATGATCGAGGATCTGGCGAGTGAGGAGGAAACCGGGCTGCCCGGAACAACTTCAGTGCCGATGTCCATGGGGGCGATGCTGGCCGTGCTCGACTGCAAGCAGCAACTGATTGTGCGCAGGGTTGTGCTTGATGGCTGGAGTTATCGCAAGCTCGCCGCCGATCTTGGCGTAAGCCCGATGACTGTGCAACGCCAGTTGCGCAAGGGTCTGGAACGACTGCGGCAGCACCTCGATGGCGTTACTGAGGAGCGTCCCTGGTCTCCACCCAATCCGTTGAAACCCCAGGGGCACGAGCACCCGGGGCCGGACGACGCATTTGTTCCTCGAGCGTGTTGATGGCGGCATTCAGCCCGGCTAGCTGACGTTCGAGGCCATCGCGCCAATGGGTCAACAGGCGAAGCTTGCGCTCCTGGTGGCCGCGCCAGTAGGCGTCGCCTGGCTCGCAGGGAGCACAGAATCCAAAGGGAAACAAGGGAAGCATCGCTACGAACAACTGTTTCTAGCGGGATTCCAGGGGCGCTGGCCGAGGATGCCCCAAGCGCCCGCTCCGGATTACCGTCGCTTCCCTTCGATAGCGGGAACCGGCATGATTGATACCCATGCTCGCAGCTGGATGATCTCCGCCAGCGCCATCAACAGTTTCTGCATTGATAGGTCCCGGGGGGCAAGTGCCGCGGACTCCTGAGTCACCGTGACCGAGCCAGAAAAGGGGGCTAAACGGCGGTTCACCCTCGAGCTCACGCTCAAACGCCTTTCCCAGATCGATCACCTCAAAAAGGAATGGGGTCTGCGCAATCGCGGTGATGTCCTCGAACGGCTGCTTGAAACCCTCTTCGCCTCAGAAGCCGCCGAGGCGGAGGCAATCCAGCTCGACATCCTCGTCGCCGCTGAAAGCGGTGCCGGCAGCCTGAGTGCCAACGATCCCTTTGATGACCAGTCGGCTCTGGTGCTGGTGGGACCTGGCATCGAGCCAGAAAAACCCGCCAGCGAAATGATTTTGCATCCCTCCCGGGACCTTGTCCCCAAGGTTGCCCCAGGGTTTGAAGCGAAACCACCTCCTGCCGGATCACAAGCCGGGACAACCCCAAACCATGGGTCTCCAACCGCCAACAGCGAGGCCCGTCCAGGCGGCATCGACCTGCCCGGATTCGTGCGCCGCCGCAGCGACGAACTGCGCCGCAGCCTCAGGTCCGATCCGCCCGCCCCCGGCCACCATTCGGTTCTCCCCCCATTGCCCCTTGGGGAGCAATTAGTCCTGGACGCCCAACAGGCTGTTCTGCGGCAATGGCAGGACCTCTATGGCCATCCCACCAACGCGGCAGTCTTGGAGGCGGCCATGGTGTGGGTCGCCCAGGACATCTGGCCCCAGGCCGAAGTTTGCGAGGGTCGCAGTTTCACCTGGTCTGCCGCTTGCACCCTGATGGACCAGCTGGTGCCCGATTGGGGATCCGGCCCCCCGAGTTTCGAGAGAGTCATGGTGACGGCCGGGCTGCTCGAAGACCCCTACAGCGCCGCCACCCTGCCCCTGCGCATGCCCACCTTGATCCATCGGTTCGTGCATCGCTTCCGACGGCGGCGGCGCGGCACGTCCTTCCAAACCCTGGAGCACACCATGACCCTGCAGGGTGCCCTGAAGCTGCTGCAATTGCCGACGGGACCTGGTCATCGGCTCACCCTGGTCCAGATTCGCGAGGCCTACCGGGAAATGGCCCTGCAGCACCATCCTGATTCAGGCGGCTCCCTGGAAGAAATGCGCCGGGTCAACGAGGCCTACCAACTGCTCAAGGAGCTGTATCGCCAGCCCGAGCAACGCCAAGCCTAAGACTTAACAGTCTCATCCAAGTCTTACTATTTGTCTGTTTATGAGACTAGTCCGAGATTAGGGAGTCTAGGTTGAGACCATTTAATAGTCCCAATACGGGGTTATGCGAGATCCATGGGAAATGATTCGTGCTCACGCCCATGTCGATTCAACATCCCATCTGGAAGCAAGCAAAAACGGGACCTAAAAGAGTCTCATTGATCTTGTTTAAGACTTTTACTTAGTCCTAAAGTAATTCTCATTCAATCTTAAAGAGACAAATGTTTTTGCCCCGATTGACCAATTTCTAGTCGCAAGACCACTGAACAACCGGACAGCGCCCCCAACTAGAAATGCAGCCATTTGCTGATTGAGCCAGCCACCCCTAGGGATCCTGCGTTAAGCCCTGAGGATTTCTTCTGGGGGATGACTTGGCATCTGGGTGTTTGCTCCCCTGCTGGAGGCACCAAAGCGTCGAGCCTTGGCGATCCGGGTCTAAGGCCGGAAGCGCTGGACTGATCACTTCGCAGCAGACGTTTTGGCCAAATCTGGACAAAGCAATCCACAAAAGTCTTGCGATGCAAGGTTCTTGTCAACCGCGTACCTGTTTTAAACACAGATACGCAAACAAAAAGCTGTTTCGTGGGTCTGGTAACGGGGCGTTCATGGTTCTGCGTTGACCACAAGATCCCTTCATATGTCGCAGATGAGTCCACTAACTAATCCATTATCAATTCTCATATGAAACTGCTGATCCAGGCTTGAGCCCAAGTCCAAGTTGCCAGCTCGAACCGGATGGGCAGGCAGAACCGGAGGCGAGGGGAGGGGATGGGACGCGGGATGGGACGGGAGCGACTGGAACGGGATCGGAGCGGCTGGTGATTTTTGCTTGACTTGGACTGGAGCAAGCCCAGCATTCAAGGGGGTTACCAAAAAAGGAAATTGGAATCGAATTAGGATCTCAAAATTCTTTTATGCGACCCAGTTTAAGGCTATATTTGAAACTCAGATAAGAATTTATAGACAGCAGTTCTCCCTTCCTGCCTCGGCCCCCTTAGCCCGTACATAAAAAAAAGACCCCATAAAGGGGTCTGAAAAAGGCAGATCAGTAACGACACCACGGTGTCGGAGGACTCAGGTCGTGGTTTGCATGCCTTGAATCAAGTAATCAAAGTACGGGCCGGCTAGGGCTGCGTCGTCATTGGACATAAGGGCAATGGAGGCCTCCTTGAGGGTGCGCATCGCTTCCACCATGCCGGGCATCGGCACGCCGAGGCTGTTGTACATCTCGCGGGCACCCACCAAGCCAATCTGCTGGATCATCTCGGTGCTACCTGCCAGGACTCCATAGGTGACAAGGCGCAGATACCAGCTGAAGTCACGGAGACACTGGCCCCTTTGCTTTTGACCGAAGGCATTGCCGCCAGGGGCGACGTATTCGGGCTTGCGCGTAAACAGTTGCTTGGCCGCTTCGTCGACGATCTTTTTTTCGTTGGTGCTCAGCACTCGCACAACTTCGAGGCGCCGGCTACCCCCTTTGAGGTAATCGACCATCGAGCGCAGCTCGCCGCCCGTGGGGTAGCGGAGCTGATCATCCGCCTGCAAGATCAGATCGCGTACGACGCTCATCGCAAAACCACGCACCAACGAATCTTATCTAGGAGAAAGCGCCAACAGCCAACCATCGCCATCAGGTGTAACGCCCCTTTGCACTGCCAGCTGGGGCGTGGACCCGATAGGGTCAAGAAATTGCACCTCCCGCCGGTGGCGCCACCCGAGCCAGTCGCGCTCACCATCACCGATCTCGACCGTCATGGCCATGGGATTGGTCGCTTTGATGGCGAAGTCATTGTCGTTGCAGGGGGACTGCCTGGTGACAGCTTGTTGGTGCGCCTCGGCGGCCGGGCCAAGGGCCTGCGTCAGGGACATTTGGAGCGCTTACTCAGTCCCTCGCCGGGGCGGCGGCGGCCCCCCTGCATCCTTGCGGACCACTGCGGCGGTTGCAGCCTGCAACCACTCGACGACGAACACCAGCAGCAGTGGAAACAGGCCAGTGTCGCCGCCGCTCTCCGCCGCCTGGGGGGGCTGACCCTGCCGTTGCGGCCGCTGCTGGCAGCCCCAGGAGGTTTGGGCTACCGCAACCGAGCCGTGATTCCGCTGGAGCGGACTGCTGATGGCCACCTGCGGGCTGGCTACTACCGGCGCGGATCCCATCGCATCGTCAATCTCAACCACTGTCCGGTCCTCGATCCCCGTCTCGATCGTTTGATCGCACCGCTGAAAAATGACCTAGAGGCCAGCGACTGGCCGATCGATCGCCATGGCGCAGGTGGCCTGAGGCATCTGGCCCTGCGTCTGGGTGTCAATACCGGCGAGGTGCTGTTGACCCTGATTTCAGCCGATACCGATCTACCAGGTCTGGCGGCCTATGCCGAGGACTGGATGGGGAGGTGGCCCGAGCTGGTGGGGGTGAGTCTCAATCTGCAGCCCCAGCCCACCAACTTGCTGATGGGTTCAGAAACCCGCTGCATTGCCGGACGCGCCTGGTTGACAGAGCGTTTTGGTGGTCTCAGCTATCAAATTGGCGCCGATGCTTTTTTCCAGGTCCATACGCAACAGGCCGAAAGGGTTCTACCCCTGCTGCAGGAGGCCTTGGGGCCAGCCACGGGCCGACTTGTTGATGCTTACTGCGGCATCGGCACCTTCTCCCTGCCCCTGGCCCAGGCAGGCTGGTACGTCCATGGAATTGAACAGCACTCAGCTGCCGTCGATCTGGCCCGGCGTAATGCCCTAGCCAATTGCCTGGCAGCCAGGGCCACTTTTACAGAGGGTCTGGTGGGTGAGCGCCTGCCCGAACACCTCGCCGGCGCCCAAGCCCTGCTGCTGGATCCGCCCCGCAAGGGGCTTGATCGCAGGGATATCGGGGCAATCCTGGCCGATCCACCGCCGATGCTGGCCTATCTCAGCTGTGACGCAGCCACCCTCGCCAGGGATCTCGCCTGCCTGGCCGGAGCAGATGGGCCATACCACCTGGACTGGCTCCAACCGATCGACTTCTTCCCCAACACCAGTCACGTGGAGGTGCTGGCGGCCCTGCGTCGCCATTGACCTGGGGCCGATCCGGGGGGGCTGCGACTCAGCTACGTAACCTGGCTTTGAAACGGGTCTCGAGGCTGGTGACAATCTTCTGATGGGCTGTATCGACCTCCCCGTCCGTCAAGGTGCGGTCGGGGGCCCGATAACGCAAGCGAAAGGCTTGACTGCAACATCCTGCCTCCACCTGGGCCCCTTCGTAGCGGTCCAAAAGCTCGGCTTGCTCCAACAGGGGTTTACCTGCCTTGCGGATGGCGGTCAGCAACTCGGCGGCCGTAAGGGAACGGGACACCACCAAGGCCAAATCCCTTTCACTGGGGGGGACGGTGGCAAACGGAGTAAAATTCGGCTGCCAGCGGCGGGGCCGGATTGCGGCCGCCAGCAACGGGGCCAAGGGCAGTTCAAAAAGGTAGGTCCCATCGGGCAAGTCCAGCGCCCGGGCCCGGGCAGGATGCAGTTGGCCAAACCAACCCAGCGGCCTGCTCTCAAAAACCAATTGGGCGCTGCGACCAGGGTGCAACAGCTCGGCAGGCGGCGCCCCTACAACGCCCTGCTCCAGCGCCGGGCGGTCCTCAAGGGCCAGACCCAGGCTCTGCAATCCAGCCTGGAGCAGACCCCGGGCCTCGAAATATCCCGGCGGCCTTGGTTGGCCACTGCTGCTCCAGAGCTCGCTGCGCCGTTCGCCGCAGACAATGCCACCCAGCAGTAGCCGTTCTTCGATTGTCGCCGGATCGATCGAAGCCTCCTCCTGACCTGCGGCAGCCAGATAAATCCGTCCGATCTCGAAGGCCCAGAAATCCGGGCGAAAGGCCTGACGGTTGCGTCGCGCCGCCTGCAACAACTCTTCGTGGAGACTGTCGCGCAGGTGGCCGGTGTCGGCCAGCAAGGGATTGGCCAGGGGGATGCGGCCCTTTGCCGCCTTCACCAGCGAAAGGCTGCTGAGCTCCTGCAGACCGGCAGCGCAGAGGGCCCGGCGTAGCCGACGTTCAGCCTGTTGCGACGGATCAAGGCCTCCAGGCACCAAGGGATCGGGAAGATGGGCGTCAAATTGGTCGTAACCGATCAGGCGCGCCACCTCTTCAATCAGGTCCACCTCGCGCTTCAGGTCCAGGGCCCGCTGGGCTGGCACCCTTACGGACCAACCGTCATCACTTGCCTCCAGTTGGCATCCCAGGGCTTTGAGGGTGGCCTCGATGCGGCTGTCCTCGAGATCCTGGGGTTCACCCCCAACTAGCACGGGCCCCAGCAGGTTGTGCAGGGCATCGCGATTCAGAATCACCGGGGGATTAGGGGCCTCCGGGAGACCGTGCCACCAGCGCCCCGCGACTTGGGCTCCCGCCAGCTCCTGCAGCAGGACCACCGCCCGATCGGCCGCTGCCAAGGTGTTTTCACGGGGCAGACCCTTTTCAAAACGACTGCTGGCCTCGCTGCGCAATCCGACACTGCGGGATGAGCGTCGAACCGCCTCCGACGCAAAGACGGCCGCTTCCAGCCAGAGATTGGCTGTGCCTTCGTTCACCGCCTCAGCCGCCCCACCCATGACCCCGGCCAAGGCAATGGGATGGTCGGCATAGGTGACCAGGAGGGCCTCAGGGCCAAGGGGGCGGTTCTCCCCATCAAGTGTCACAAGACTCTCACCTTCGCGGCCCTGGCGCAGGCCCAACTGGGCCGGATCCGCCGGCCCAGGGGCCAGACGGGCCAAGGCCTCCCGGTCGAAGGCATGGAGAGGCTGGCCGGTTTCGAGCATCACCAGATTGGTGATGTCCACCACATTATTGATCGGCCGCAGGCCGGCCCGCTGCAGCCGCCGTTGCAGCCAGGCCGGCGAAGCTGCCACCTTTACGTCTGTGAGAACTGTGACACTGAAGAGGCCGCCCGCCTCCATGGCGGCGGCATTGGCACCGCTGACGGTAAGGGAGTTGGCGGCCACCGCCGGGGCCCGGGGGGGCAGGGTGGTGCGCCCGCCACAAAGGGCAGCCACTTCACGGGCAATTCCCTGCATCGAGAGGCCGTCGGGACGGTTGGCGGTGATCGCCAATTCGAGCACCTGGTCATCAAGCCCCAGGGCCGGACCCAATGGCGCCCCGATCGGCGGCGGCACCGGCAGCAGGTCCTCAAGGATGGCAATACCGTCTGAGCTCTCGGCCTGGCCCAACTCCTGTAGAGAGCAGATCATGCCAGAACTGGCCACGCCCCTCAGTTCGGTCGCCTTGATGGTGAGCCCGACCGCCGGCAGATGGGTGCCGACCGGGGCGACGGCGACGTGGATACCGCTGCGAACGTTGGCAGCCCCGCAGACAATTTGAAGGGGATGGTCGGCGCCGATCTGGACCTGGCAAACACTCAGCTTGTTGGCGTTGGCATGGGGCTCGCAGGTCTGGACGTATCCAACGACAACTCCTGCAATGGCGGCGGCCTGGTCTTCGATCGCCTCGACTTCGAAGCCGGCGATCGAAAGACGTTCGGCCAGCTGTTCAGGCTCCAGCAGGGCTCCATCGTTAGCGATTAACTCCCGGAGCCACTGGAGCGAAACTTTCATCCCTGGGTTCGGCCAATGCCATTGATCCTAGGCAGGCTGCACTCCCCCCTCCTCAGTAGGCAATCGAAGTAGGCAATGGAGAGGGGGACGCCAGCAAGGTAGTCTTTTTCACTGTCATTCCGCTTCGCAACCGCGGCGCAACGTCCTTCCCATGGCCAAAAACAAGGGCGTCCGGCTCGTAATCACTCTTGAGTGCACCGAATGCCGGTCCAACCCCGCCAAGCGTTCTCCTGGCGTGTCCCGTTACACGACAATGAAGAACCGACGCAACACAACCGAACGGCTTGAGCTCAAGAAGTTCTGCAAGCACTGCAACTCCTCCACGGTTCATAAGGAGATCAAGTAGGCCTCGGCCCTGATGCCTTCTCCTTTTGATTGCGGTGCTCCAACCCTTCTGACGTCCTGATCCGTTCCCAATGTCCAGTTCCTTTTTCAAGAAACGCCTCTCCCCCATCAAGCCGGGGGATCCGATCGACTACAAGGATGTCGATCTTCTCAAGAAATTCATCACTGAGCGTGGCAAAATCCTGCCCCGTCGGCTTACAGGTCTCACCGCCAAGCAGCAACGCGATCTTACAAATGCCGTCAAACGGGCCCGGATTGTCGCCCTGCTTCCGTTTGTAAATCCAGAAGGCTGAGTTGCCCGCTTCCGCCAGCGACTCCCGAGGGCCCTCTCCCCAGGTCGGGGACCTGGTGGGGATCGTTGGGGACAGCCCCCAACTGGCGATCGTCCAGGGGGTTCGGGGCGGCCGCCTGGAGCTGAAAATCGGTTTTCAGGGCCGCAACAGCCATCTGCCCTTGAGGGAGGTTTATCCCATCCAGCCGTTGGCGGGTCGCGATCCTGGTTCCCTTCGCCTGGACCAATCCCCTTGGCATCTCAGTGCCGAAGCCCTTGCGGCTGCCTTGCCCCCCAGCCGGGATCTGGCCACGGCTTGGTTATTGATGGCTCAGCCGGATACCGCGGCCAGCGGCAAAACCGATGCTGCTGATGGTGCCAAGCCAACCCCTGGGCTGGATTTAGGAGACTTCGTCGATCTGTTTGGCGATTCCGCTGACGCGACCCAGCGCGCCGCAGCCTGGCTTTGGCTTGAAGGCGACCAGACCCTTTTTCGCCTGCGCCATGGACGCATTGAGGCCCGCAGCCTCCAGGACCTGCGCCAGTTGCGGCGCGAACGTCACCTGCGCCACCTGGCCGAAAACCAGCGACTGGCCTGGCAAAGCCGCCTGATGGCTCGCCAACCCCTGGCCAACGAGAGTCTTTCCGCCGCCCAGCAAGCCGATCTAGATCGCCTGCGTCAATGGGCCGCCGGCGAGTGTTCCCAACCGCTTACCGAATCCCTGCTGCGGGCGCTTCAGGCCTGCCGCTGCCGTGCCGAAAGTGGCGATATCCGCCACCTGCTGGTGGATTTGGGCCAGTGGCCCCGCCACCACCTACCCGCCCTGGAGGCCACCACCTGGGAACTCGGCTTCAGCCCCGAGTTGCTTGCCGAAGCCGATCGACTGGTGGCCGCCGCCAACGATCCCATGCCCAGCGACGTCGGCCGGCTGGACCTGACCCACCAGCGTCTGCTCACGATCGACGACGAAGACACCCAGGACATCGACGATGGTCTGGCGATCGAATGGCGCGATGGCCATCCCCCCCGCCTCTGGGTTCACATCGCCGATCCCGGCCGCCTTGTCCCGGCCGGCAGTCCCCTGGACCTGGAGGCACGCCGGCGAGCTTCCAGCCTCTATCTGGCCCGGGGCTCCCTGCCGATGTTCCCCCCCCAACTGGCCCACGGGCCCATGGGTCTGCGCCAGGACCACGGGCCCAAGGACCACGGGCCCAAGGACCACGGGCCCGAAACTCAACGCAGTGCCGCCTGGAGTCTCTGGGTTGATATGGATCAATACGGGGCCGTGATCGCTGAGGGCCTCGAGCGCACCTGGGTGCATACAGCCTTGCGGCTTTCCTACGCGGATGCTGATGAACTAATCGATCTGGCGCCGCCCCAGGAGCGGGACCTGCTCTGCATGAAGACCCTGTTGGAGCGGCGGCGCCACTGGCGCGAACATAGGGGTGCCCTCAATCTGGAAGATCCCGAGGGCCGCATCCGCTGTCGCGGCGACGAAGCCCTGCTGGAGATCAGCGAGCCTTCGCCCTCGCGACAAATGGTGGCGGAAGCCATGATCCTGGCAGGTGCGCTGATGGCCGAACGGGGCCAACGCCTCGGCATCGCCCTGCCCTACCGCACCCAAATCCCTGGAGAACTCCCCACCGACTCGGACCTGGAAAGCCTGCCCCCGGGTCCCGTCCGCCACAGCGCTATCAAAAGGGGCCTCAGTCGCGGCCAGCTCGGGGTCACCCCTGGACCCCATTTCTCCCTGGCCCTGGACGCCTACGTGCAGGCCACCTCACCAATTCGCCGCTATTGCGATCTGGTAACCCAACGCCAGTTCGAGGCCCTCCGCCATGGCACTGACCCCATGGACGAGGCCAGCCTCGCCAGCCTCCTGAGTGAACTGGAGACACCCCTTCGCCAGGTGCAACAGATCTCCCGAGAAGATCAGCGCCACTGGCAGCAGGTCTGGTTTGAACAGCATCCCCAGGGCCAGTGGCCCGCCCTTTTTCTGCGCTGGCTGCGCCAGGACCAGCGCCTGGCCCTGGTCTGGGCGGAAGACCTGGCGATGACCCTGGCGGCGGAATGCCCACCCCGCAGTCAACCGGGGGATGCCCTATTGCTGCGGATCCAGCAGGTGGATTCCCTGCGGGACGTGCTCAAACTCCAGGCCGTCGCCTGACCCCTTTCACCCCTGACTATGCGATTCGATGTAGGCAATCCCCCGGGAAGCTTTGCATCAGGGTGATTGGCCCAGGGCTTTCACTGCGGTTCAGGACCCAGCCAGGCGGGACACCCGCAGCCAGGGCCCCCAGGGATTGCTGCAGCCGATCAGAGCCACTGGTCGGGGCCGCTCCTGGGCCAGCAACCAGGCATGTAGAGCTGGCTCCAAGGTGATCAGGGGCCAAGCCTGGGAGCCCTGGCACGGCGGCTGCCGATCCGCCACGACTAGCCAGAACCCCCCTTTACCATCGGGCCGCAATTCTCCTTGCCATAAGCGCTCCCCTGGTTCGGGAGGAGCCATGCTGGCGGATCCGGCGCCGCCACTGCCCCAGAGCCACCCCTCCGGGCTAAGGGCGGCGGGATCCGCCAGGGCCCTTTTTTGACGTTGGGCCCATTCGGGGTGATGCCAGGGAGTATCCCAAAGGGGAAAGGGACCGGCTGGGGCCTGGGGGTCCTCGATCAGGCCCCTTTGGATTGCGGCCACGGGGACGGCGGCTGGCGACTGCCCGCTTCGCACCGCCAAGGCCGCTGCCAGCCCCGCCGCCTGGCCCACGTTGAGAACCAGGGGTTGCAACCGGGTGGCGCCATTGGCCATATGGCTGACACTGATGACCTTATCCGCCGCCAACAGATTGCTGACGTCGGCGCTGACCAGGGCCCCGTAGGGAATTGTGAAGGGGGTCCCGCTCCAGCGGCCACCCCAGCGACAGCTCTTTGACGCCAGGGGCCAGTCGGGGCCAGGGTAATGATGGTCATTGGCGTAATTCCCCACGGCAATGGCGCTGCAGCTTCCTCCTGGCAACGAAGGCAAGGGGGCACGGCAGGCCCCCGGGCCCAGGGGCAGCAATTGCTGCTCCACCACCACCTCCAACCCCACCAATCGCCGTCCTTCACGCCAATAGGGCATCAGGGCCAGGCTCTGGTCCCCCTCCAGGTCGCCTGCGGCCGCCGCCAGGGCATCGGGAAAAACCGTCGCCGCTTCTAACCGGCCGCCGCTGGCAACCGCCAAGGCCTGGGCAAAGGCACCACTGTGGGCCCGCATCTGGGCCGCCAGCTCCGTTTCTGCCGCATTTGCCGGGAAGGCCGCCGCTGGCCCGCCACTGGCAAAGGCACTTTCAATGCCCCCATGCCAATCATTGCCGTGCAGGGGCCAATTCAGCATCACCAGCCCCCCGGGCAGGCGCCCGTAGCTGAGGGTGCGCTCCAGGCCAAAGGCCGTGCAAGAGCCCTCAAATGGTCCCTGGGGCAGGGAGCCCCTGGGGCCATCGACGGCGGATTCAGGCGCCATCGCTGCACCAAGGGGGGGCACTGCAGGTTCACAGGGAGCGGCCGGTGGGGCATCGTCGCGCAGCTGACTCAACCACACCCAAGTGGGGGACTGGATGGGTTGTTCCTTGAAAAAGGCCTCGCTATCCAACCGGGCTTGCACAGGGGCACTGGGTTCTTGCCACTGCTCTTGGGGCTCCCAGCCGAAACGGAACGGGGCCTCGGCCAGGGCGATCAACTCACCCCGGTCGCTGCCATCGATAACCACCTGGGCGCAAATGTCCTGGAAGCTTCGCGGTCCCCCCCCTGACCCCTGGTGGGACCGTTCCACCCGTAGCGAAGCGATGCGGTCCCCGCTACGCCGCACCTCCAGTAGGCGGCAGCCAGGCCACCATTGCAGGCGCGGTTCGGCCCCCAGCCAGCGGCGCAGGATCGACTCGGCTGTGGCGGGTCGATAGCCAAAACAACTAACCCAGTTTTGATCGAGTCCCAGGGGTTCGTTGCCGGCCAGTTCCCGCAGCAGGGCCCCCCAGAGACCAGTTTGCCAGGGACTCAGTTCGTTGCCATCGGGGGCGCAAACCCCAGCCGCACTAACCATGCCCCCCACCCAGCTTCCAGGGGTGAGCAGCAGGGTGGTGGCGCCGGATCGGGCGGCCTGGAGCGCGGCGGCCATGCCGCCAGTGCCCCCACCCCAGACCAGCACCTCCACTGGATCGGTCATGGGTGATCTGCAGGCGCCTGGCCTGATCCTGGTGCTTCGGGGTTGCCCCTGTCCAGGGGCCAGCCGGGAGGGGCCTGCCGGGGCCGCTGGGTAAGATCGCCTGTGGGTCGGGGCCTTGCCGTTGGCCTAGAAACCCGTCAGGCCGGTCGGGATCCCCCACGTCTTGCGACGCCCTGATGCCCTTCACTATCACCACGCCCCTCTACTACGTCAACGATCGCCCCCATTTGGGCAGCACATACACCACTTTGGCTTGTGATGCGATCGCCCGCTTCCAGAGATTGCAGGGCCAGCAGGTGGAGTTCATTACCGGCTGCGATGAGCACGGCCAAAAAATTCAACGCACCGCCGATGCGGCCGGGCTAACCCCCCAGGCCCATTGCGACGCTGTCTCGGCACGATTCCGGGATCTCTGGCAGCGCTGGCAGATCAGCAAC
Organism: Cyanobium sp.; assembly: GCA_040399485.1. Taxonomy (GTDB): domain Bacteria; phylum Cyanobacteriota; class Cyanobacteriia; order PCC-6307; family Cyanobiaceae; genus Cyanobium. Next base: position 15,225 of record JBBASD010000037.1, read on the forward strand.
AACCATTTCATACGTACCACCGAGCCCCGCCATCGGGCCATTGTCGAGCAGTTCTTCGCCCGGGTCGAGGCCAATGGCGATGTGCGGGAAGGCCGCCAGCAGGGTTGGTATTGCGTTGCCTGTGAGGAGTACAAGGACGATCCGGCCGCTGCCACAGATCCGAACTGTCCCCTGCACCAGCGACCCCTGGAATGGCGCGATGAAATGAATCTGTTCTTCCGGCTTTCGCGCTATCAAGAACCCATCGAACGCCTGGTGGCCAGCCCGGGCTTTGTGGCACCGTCATCGCGGCAGCGGGAGGTCCAGAATTTTGTGGCTGGCGGTCTGAAGGATTTCTCGATCTCACGGCTGGATTTGCCCTGGGGTATTCCCGTGCCCGGCCACCAAGGGCATACGTTTTATGTGTGGTTTGATGCCCTGCTGGGTTATCTCTCTGCCCTGCTCCAAAGCGATGACCCCCCCGATCTAGAACTGGCCATCTCAAGGGGCTGGCCCGCTGATCTGCACGTGATTGGCAAAGATATCCTGCGCTTCCATGCGGTCTTCTGGCCGGCGATGTTGTTGTCGGCGGGTCTGGAGTTGCCTAAGCGGGTATTCGGACATGGCTTCTTGACCCGCGAGGGCCAGAAGATGGGCAAATCCCTGGGCAATGTGCTCGATCCTGAGTTATTGCTTGAGCGCTGTGGCCCTGATGCGGTGCGCTGGTATCTCTTGCGGGATATTCCCTTCGGCGAAGACGGCGATTTCCAGCAGCAACGCTTCAGCGATCTGGTCAACAACGATCTCTGTAACACCATCGGCAACCTGCTCAATCGCACCACCTCCATGGCCCGCAAGTGGTTTGACGGTGGCGTGCCCCCCGCCGGCGCCGCCCTGGCGCCGAGCCATTACCTGGCAGTCGCTTCCTTGTCCGCCGCCAATCAGTTTGATGCCGCCATGGCGGCGCTGGAGTTTCGCGGCGCGGCAGAATCCTTGTTGCGGCTGGCCGAAATCGCCAATGGCTATCTAAATACCCAGGCCCCCTGGAAACAGATGAAACAACCGGGCCAGGAAGCGGCCGTTGGGGCCGACCTCTATGCGGTTTTGGAGGTGAGCCGCTCTTTGGCGGTGTTAATGACACCCCTGGTTCCCGACCTGGCGGCCCGCATGCTCAGCCAGCTGGGCCAGCCGGCCCTGGTAAGCGATGCCGGCACCGCATCAGGCGATACCTCCGCAGCAGAAACAGACCCCCCAGGGGCTGACCCAAAAGTGCCAAGCGCCACCTGGCACCCAGTCCGCCAATGGGGTCTGCTGCGGCCTGGTGATCCACTCCCGGAGCCGGTGCCGGTGATGCAGCGCCTGGAGCTGGATTCCTCCCTGTGAGATCCGCTTGCCGCTGGTTTGGGCCCTGGCTGCTGGGGGGCCTGGGGCTGGTGCCACTGGGCTGTAGTCGCCCGCCAACCACCTTTGACGATGGCTCCCCTCCCTTTGTGTTTCGCTCCCTCAATCTGAAACAACAAAATGAGCGCGGCCAACCCACCTGGGAATTGACCAGTCCAGAGGCCCGTTATGACATCAGGCGCCGGGTTGCCCAGGCCCGATCCCTCCAGGGCATCGTCTATGTCGCCGGAAAGCCTCTTTATCGGCTCCAAGCCACCAGCGGCACGGTGATCAATGACGGTGAGGTGATTGTTT
>JBBASD010000038.1:0-4485 GCA_040399485.1 Cyanobium sp.
AGGGTGACCGGGATCAGGCCGAGCACGATGCCGCAGAGGAGGGGTTCAATCATTGAGAATCGGGAGATGGTCGTGGCGTCATTGTTCCATGGCCAGTGCCCCCCAGCCATGCCCCTTCAAGCTCTGTGACCCCGCTGCCGCCCCTCGCCCCCGCTGACCTATCCGGGATAAACGGGTCTGGGGCCCTTCTGCCCTCGCCACCTGAGCCCCCCCCACACCAAGTCGACGGCGGCTGGCCGGGACGGCGCCTGCTGGGCCTGATGCTGGCCCTGGCCCTGGTTGCGGGATTACTGCTGGCGGCTTTCCTGCAAGCCGGCCCCCGGGACCCCTACAGCCGTGCCACCTTGGCCCTCAAAGGTGATGATGTCAGCGGCGGCAAGCTGTTTCGTCTCAATTGCGCCGGCTGCCATGGCCTGGCCGCCCAGGGGCTCGTGGGTCCCAACCTCCATGGTGTCGATCACCGTAAAAATGATCGCCAGTTGATCAAGCAGGTCATCAGCGGACGCACGCCCCCCATGCCCCGTTTCCAGCTGGATCCCCAGGACATGGCTGACCTGCTGGCCTTCATGCACCGCCTGGCCTGAGATCTACTGACATCAAGAAATGAAATCAGCCGCCAACAGTCCCTTGACAAGGCTCGATCATACCAATCGAATCATCAGGAGACTTTTGACTACATCTTTCTAGGCTGTCTATCCCTGCTGGCAATATTTCTTGTTCTCAAACCATCCCCTGAAAGTTGAACATGCCGCCAGAAGAAAAAGAATACTCTAATACTGAAACCCATCCCATGTTTTCCGATCTTCTGAAGCAACTTAATCAGCAAGGAACCCCAAAGGTAAATCTTATTCTAGTTGAGCCCTTAGGCTCCCGTAACATTGGCAATATCGCTCGCCTTTGCGCCAACTTTGAAATCAACGAATTGCGGCTTGTCGCGCCACGATGCGATCCACTTTGTGGCGAAGCCCGGCAGATGGCAGTCCACGCTGTCCATCACTTGGAGCGTGCCCCAATCTACCCAGACCTCTCTGCAGCAATAGCCGATTGCCGTAGGGTTGTGGCAGCCTCCGGCCGCATAGAGGGCGTGCCATTACCCTTACTCCCACCTGTTGAAGCCCTGGCCTGGTTGCTAACTGAACAAAAATCACCACCATCTGAAGAGCCGGTGGGAGCGGCCTTGGTGTTCGGCCGCGAGGACCGGGGACTCTCGAATGATGAGCTGCTTCAGGCCGGCTGTCTTCTCCACATTCCAGCTGCCCCCTCCTACCCATCCATCAATCTTGCCAATGCCGTCGCTGTTGTTGTTCAAACGCTGTGGACCCTCAGGCAGAACCTTGATCCGCGTATGGGTGATCAGCTGAACACGGCTCCTCGGAGCCTGGCCACCCGGGATGCCTTCGAAGCCGCCCTGGGGGATGCCGAGGCCCTGCTGCTGGAGGTGGGTTTCCTGCTGCCCCACACCGCCCGAGCCCGCATGGCCAAGCTGCGGGCCCTGCTGCAGCGGGCCCAGCCCGACAGCGCCGAAGTGGCCCTGCTGCGGGGCATGGTGGCCCAATTGCGCTGGGCGGCGCGGCGCCCTTGCCCCCCCGGGGCTCCCCACTAGCGTCAAGGGCACTTCGCCCCTGCCTGACCGTGACCGCCGGCCGCCCCTCCAGGAAACCCCGGAAACCCTGGCTGGCGCCCCTGGTCCTGATGGGCCGCCTGGTGGTGTTGGGGGCCGGGCTTGGGGTACTGGTGGGCACTGGCTTGAAGCTGGTCGCACCGCGCCTGGCCGAAGGCAGCATCGGCCTTCCCCGCGCCGATCCCGCCCCCAACGCCCGGGTGATGGCCGGCGGCGGCATGGCCCTGGGCCGCTTTGAGCCGCGCCGGGAACTCACCGACCTCAGCCAGGAATGGGCAAAGCTGGCCGCCACCCAGAAAGGCCTCACCGCCTCCGGCTACCTGCTGGTGCTCGACGACGGCCGCTACGCCCAGCTGCAGAGCGACCTGGCCCTGCCCGCCGCCAGTTCGATCAAAATCCCGATCCTGCTGCTGGGCCTCGACACCCTCGATGCCGGCCGGCTGCGCTGGAACGACCTGCTGCCGCTGACCAGCGAGGTGCAGGCGGGTGGCGCCGGCTGGATGGGCAATAAACCGATCGGCAGCCGCTTCCGTGTCTACGAGGCGGCCACCGAAATGATCCGCATCAGCGACAACACCGCCACCAACTTGATGATCAAGCGGCTGGGGGGGAGTGTCGCCGTCAACCAGCGCTTCGATGCCTTGGGCCTCAAAGCCACCGTGATCAACAACTGGCTGCCCGACCTCAACGGCACCAACACCACCAGCAGCCACGACCTGGCCCGCACCATTGCCCTAGTGGACAGCGGCGAAAAACTCAGCCCCCGGGCCCGGGATCTCTTCCGCGAAATCATGGCCAGCTCCCGCACCAACACCCTCATCCCCGCCGGCCTGCTCAAGGGCCTGGTCAAGGACAAGGAATCTTCCGACCCCGACAGCGAGCTGCTGGGCTATGGCATCAGCGCCCTCAACAAAACCGGTGACATCGGCATCGCCTACGCCGATGCCGCCTTGATCGAATTGCCTAATGGCCAGCGCGCCGTAGCCGCCTTCATGGTCAAGGGCCCCTTCAACGACCCCCGCTCCAGCGAGTTGATCCGCGCCATGGCCGCCGCTACCGCCCGCTCCCTGGTGGACACCACCAACCTGCCCCCCCAGCCATGAGGGCGCTGCTGTCCCGGCTGGCAGCGCCCCTGGCGGCGGTTCGGTGGCTGGTGGTGGGCCTGATCTGGGGCCATGCCAATTGGTGGCCCGTCGCCCTGGCCCAGCCGCCCCGGGCCACCGTGCTGCGCCCCCAGACCGTGGCGCCCTTGCCCGGTGGGTTGGATGGAACGCTGCTGATCAACGACAACAACCCGGAGCTGATCCGGGGCCAGGGGATCCTGCTGTCCACCTTTGCGCCGCTGGGTCCCCATCCGGAGGCCCACCTCAATAGTCCCCTCAACGGGGTGTTCGGCCTGTTCAGCCACCACGTCTATGCCGGCCAGCCGAGCCGCCTTGATTCGACCCTGTGGCTGGCCGTGGTGGCGGCCCCCCGGGGGCCCCGCCCGGTGCGGCTGGAGCAGCTGGGGGGAGCCACCTCTTTATCCCAATCGCTGCAGCCCGGCGAGAATGGGGCCCCGTTTCTGCCCCTGCCGCCCCTGCTGCGCCAGGGCCTCAGCCCCGTCTGGTCGGGCCCGGGCAGCCGGGTCGCCACCGAACTGCTGGCCCGGAGCCCCAACCCCCGGCTGCCCCAAAGCTGGAACCTGCCGGCCGGCCAACTCAGCACTTTGTTAACCCTGCCGATTCCGGTGCGCGGCCTCGATCCCCTGCTCAATGGCCGCAACCTGCAGTTGCGTCTGCGCAGCGATGGCCCGCTGGATGTGGCCGTGCTGGCGGCCTACGGCCCCCTTGATGGACCGCCCCCAACGGCGCTCTGGCAGACAATGTTGATGAGCGAAGGCCTCAGCCCTAAGGAACACACACCCACGCCCAGGGGCGCCAGCGGGCCGATCATCTATTCGAGGGTCAGCGGCATCCAGGTGGGGGCTACCTGGCGGGGGCGGCTCAGTGATCCAGGCAGCACCAGCTTGTCGGTGCGGCGGGCGCCCATTTCCTGGCCGATCGCCTCGCTGGAGCGGGGCCGGCTGGGCAGCGGCCAGGTGCAAAGCGCCGAAATGAAGGTGTTCTATGGGGGCACCGCCTGGGCCGCCCACGGCAACTACGGCGTTGAATACCAACTGCAATTACCCCTGCGCAACGACACCAGCGCGCCGGTGACCCTGGCCCTGGCGCTCGAATCGCCCCTCAAGCGTGACCAGGCAGAAGGGGGTCTGCGCTTCATCGCTGGCGTCCCTGGTTCGGGCCCGGTGGTGTTTCGCGGCACGGTGGAGGTGGCTGGGCTGAGCCCCGGGGATGCTTCCCGCTCCCAGCCCGATGGGGTGCCGGCGATTGTCCTCGGCCCCCAGTCCTTCCATCTGGTGCAGCGGGCCGGCGAAAGGGGCCCCGCCCTGGGCCTGGTGCGACTGGCATCCGGCGAGAGCCGCCTGGTGCGGGTAAGGCTGATCTATCCAGCCGACGCCACTCCCCCCCAGGTGCTGAGCCTGCTGCCCGTGGCCCCGCAAGCCCTTGAAGCCGCCCCTGTGAAACAATCCGGGGTCCCGCCAATGGCCGCCCCGTGAGTCAGACCAGGAAGCGCAGGGTCTTCCCCTTCACGGCCATCGTTGGCCAGGAGGAGATGAAGCTGGCGCTGCTGCTCAACGTCATCGATCCCCGCATCGGCGGCGTGATGATCATGGGGGATCGGGGCACGGGCAAATCCACCACCATCCGGGCCCTTGCCGACCTACTGCCGGAAATTGAGGTGGTGGCCGGCGATCCCTACAACAGCTCCACCAGTGATCCAGACCTCCAAAGCGCCGAGGTGCGCCAGCGGGCCGAGGCGGG
>JBBASD010000038.1:4585-16829 GCA_040399485.1 Cyanobium sp.
CGCTTCGGCATGAGCGTGGAGGTGCGCACCGTGCGCGAACCGGAGCTGCGGGTGCAGGTGGTGGATCAACGCACCGCCTTCGATGCCGATCCCGATGGCTTCAACGCCAGCGTGCAGCCGGTGCAGGACGGCCTGCAAGCCCGGGTGGTGGCGGCCCAGCAACGGCTGGCCCAGGTGCACCTGGACGACGACCTGCGCCTGCGCATCTCGGCCGTCTGCGGCACCTTGGATGTGGATGGATTGCGGGGCGACATCGTCACCAACCGCGCCGCGCGGGCCCTGGCCGCCTTCGAGGGCCATGACGAAGTCAGCGACGACGACGTGGCCAGGGTGGTGGCCTGCTGCCTGCGCCACCGCCTGCGCAAAGATCCCCTCGAAACCATCGATTCCGGCGACCGGGTGGTCAAGGTTTTCTGCCAGGTGTTCGAGCGGCCCGAACCCAGCGATCGCCGTGGTTTCCAGTTGGCGCTAGCGAATTAAGGCTGGCAAATTGATGTTGGTCAATTGATGATGGCTCGCCGGCTCTGAGGGCCCCATGAGCGAACCCTTTGTCGTGGCGCTGGCCCTGGAGGGTCAGCTTCGGCTGGATGACCAGCCCGCCCTGCATCAGGCCGTGGCCCTGGCCCGCCAGCGGGGTCAAGACCAAGACCAAGACCAAGACCAAGACCAAGACCAAGACCACGGCCAGAGCCAGAGCCAGGCAAAGCTGCTCGTGCTGGCCTGCCGGCCCCCGGGCCAGCGCCTGCGGGGTCCCCACCAAAGGCGATTGGCGGCCCAGGCCCTGGCCTGCCTGCAGGCGCGCTTGGCGGCCGAATCCATTCCCCTGCTGCACTTTCCCCAGCACTGCACGGCGGCGGCGCTGGAGCTGCTGGCTCCCCTGGTGCGGCCGCAGGCGGTGCTGCACTGCCAGGAGAGCCGGCTGTTCGACGATTGGCCGCTGGCGCGGGAATCCTTCCCAAGGGTGTTTGCGGAGTTCCGCCGCGGCCTGGGGCAGGCCCCGAAGCCGCCGCTGCCGCTGCCGGATCTGGGGGGCCTGGGGGGATTGCGGCTGGAGGGGCCCTTCGGTTGGCACGAACCTGCCGGGATCGCCGCAGCGGTGGCGGAGGAGGCGCAGGCAGGCGCCGCCGATCCGCGCAGCGCCTTTCCCTTTGCGGGCGATGAAGTCAGCGGCCTGGCAAGGCTGCGGCACTACTGCCTGGACTCCGACGGGCTGCACCACTACAAGGAGCGCCGCAATGGCCTGGTGGGTACGGAGTTCTCCTCAAAGTTCTCCCCCTATTTGGCCATCGGTTCGCTGTCGGTGCGGCGCATCTGGCAGACCGTGATCGATTACAAAGCCCTCCATGGCGCCGATGACGGCTCTGAGTGGATGAAACAGGAGCTGCTCTGGCGCGAATTCTTCCTCTGGACCGCCCAGCGCCATGGGGCCAGCTTCGGGGCCCCGGGCGGCCTGCAGAACCGCCGCAGCGACGCAATCGAAGACCGCGAACTGTTTGTGCGCTGGTGCCGGGGCCGCAGCGGCCACCCCCTGATCGATGCCCAGCTCAACGAACTGCGGACCACCGGCTATCTCTCCAACCGGGGCCGCCAGTGGGTCGCGTCCCACTTCATCAACGAGCTGCGCCTGCCCTGGACCTGGGGCGCCCGCTTTTTCGAATGGTGGCTGATCGACGGCCAACCGGCTCTCAACACCGGCAACTGGGCCTATCTGGCCGGCGTCGGCAACGATCCCCGCAGCTTCGGCGGCCCGCCGCGGCGCTTCGATCTGGAGCGGCAACTGCGCCTTTATGACCCACGGGAGATGCACCGGCGTCTGTGGTCGTGATCGAAAGCATCTGGGCTTGATATAACGGTCCCAGCCACTTGTGGCCTGGGCCAGCGCGATCTGTTTGAGGCGAGCCCGTGGATAACGGTGCGGGCCGTTGCTGCCACCTCCAGTTCCTGTTGCCATGTTGCGTGGAGTGTAGGTTGGGCCAATGGCTTGGGACGGCGGGTGATTTTGGGCCCACTTGATGAAAGCAGCAATAAAGGTGTATTCAAATAAATCCTCTGAAATGCTCCAGCATCACCTTCTGTTTGGCTACCGTTTGACCTATCTTCCTAAGCTGCGGCATACTTTCAATTGAATCCAGCCCCTGGACAGTAGCGGGGTCAATGTTATTAAGACCCAATCTTTCTAAGCCTTCCTTGGTGAGCAAGGCGTCGTAGCGTAGGTAGGTAAAAAGCTTGCGCGCTGCCGGGCCTTTGACTTTTACTTTTAGAAGATCACCCACCTCCTTATCCAGTACATCACCCGCCAAGCATTTACCGTACAGGCGACATAGCAAATCTTGCTGGTATTGAGCTGCAGACATCAAGCCAAGCGGCATACCGGAAACAATGCCAAGCAACTTGCGAACCTGGGTTAATATATTGCTTATAAAGTTTAGCCTTTTTAGAAAATTTTTTTTGCCTTTATTGGCCTTGCCTGTTTCGATGCCAGGCGTTAGGCCTGTGCCTATTGATACTAATAGCATGTCCTGTTCGTTGGTTGTTTCCCAGTTTACATTAAATGGTGCAGAAGTAGCCATAAGAAAAAGCTGAAAACCTGGGCTGTTAAAGGATGTCATGCCCCCATCAACAAACTTGAAGGTTTTATCTGCGGCAATCGCCACTTCTTCAGGCGGGAAGAAGATAGGTGCCGCGGTGCTGGCACGAACTAACTGCCAAAGCGGTAGATTAAGATTGCAATCACTTCGTGCAGGGTCATTGTATTTAGCCTTAGGGTTATTTGTCAGCAACCATGGTGAATCAGTGGTGGCATTACGCATGACAAGCAAAAGCAAGGTGCGCAGATCTTTATCTCCGATGGTAGTACGAGGACCAAATTTACGCTTTAAAATCTTTTCAAGCGGCAATGAATCGTACTTTGTAAGCTTACGAATCAACTTGGACCAGGGAAGCTTTTGAAACATTTCCTCCCCATACGTGCCATAAAGATCTTGCAAATTTTTGACACTCCAACCTAGGGCTAATCCCGTTGCAATTATCGCACCAGTACTTGTCCCAGCAATGTAATCAAAATAATCACCAAGTACAAAACTATCATCTTGCTTTAGCTGGCCCGATTGGCGAAGAGCATCGCCAAGCATTTGTTCAATTTCTGCAAGAATCTCTAGCGAAAGCACCCCCCTAATGCCACCTCCATCAAGGGCAAGCAGCTTGTAGGGAGCTTTTTTGGAGAGCTTTGCTTGAACAAAACTGTTGGTCATTGTTGTTTCAGAGTGTGATTTTTGATTGAATGGCTGATGGGAAAATTCATCCATCAGTTAATGTCGATTTCATAAATCATAATGGGGGCAGATCAAAGAGATCACTTGTATTTTTACTGCAAAGTTTAAGACCCTTTTCTTTGGCAAGATTGACCATATCCGAGGTGCCACCTGGTCCGTCTCCTGATTTTTCATTCCAAAGGGCAATTAGTGTTGAATCAGCATTAGGCTGGAGACTGGCATACAGCATCATCCATATATTGCCTCGTTGAAATACATTGTAATTTTGTAGATTTTCTGTCCAAGTAGGTAACCCATCAGTGTCGCTCAAAATAATGGGCTCGTTGCGAGCAACAAGGTTATTGAATTTCTCAATCCAGACTGCACCACCATCGGCTACGGACTTGCGCCGGTAGTCGTCTTTGGGAATCGGCAATACAATTTTAGTTAAGATGTCAAGTTCTTCACAAATCTCATGAAACAGGAGGTCGGTACCACTGGCTGCTCCGGCTATAGCAGAAAGTGAACCTTTCGTTTGAGCTTGTTCAATCAGGATAGTCTCTTTTAGCCATTCTCTAGCCTTATCAATGCACGCTGGCGTGTTTGGAAACCTCGGATTTGGTCTGCCTGGCGCATCGGCACGATGACCGGTGGCAATAATTATGCGTCCACGGGGCTGGGCTTGATCGATCACCTGGAGGCTGGTCTGATTTGTTCCTAATTCTGCGAGCGCTGCATCGCAGTTTTCGGGAAATAGGCCGAGTTTATTAAATATAAGCACTTGTCTGGCCTCAGCCTCTACCGAAAAGTCTTGCCCACCAGCATTCTTGGCCGCTTGATAGCGAGTACGGACATAATCAATATTTTCAGAAGTAACCAGACAATACTGTGCCTCAGAAGGCAGCAGCCATTCATCTGGTTTGCGCCCGTCATCGGCTTTTCTGCTGGCATTTTGGAGAGATAACTTAACTGCTCCAGTCAAAAGATCGAGTTGCTCTTGATAGTCATTGAGCTGATTGTCAGCTTTTCTTTGTGATGGGAATAAATGGGACCATTTTTCTGATTCTATTTCAGCTAACTTGATAATTGCCGTCAGCAAGCCAAGGGCGTTAATACCCGAGTAGTAGTGATTCATATCATTTTCAAAGCCTTTTATATAGTTATCAAAGGCCTCAACTAACCGTTTGTCTGAGATTGCCTGTTGGCGTCGCTCCTTCTCTGAGGCTAAACCTTGAAAGTTCTCCACCCAGATCGCTTTTTGATTGCGAGCCAGTTGACTGCGTGCTTCAGCTAGATCATTGGGCTCAGCTGGTGGATTGTCTTTGTCGAGCACGCGACAACAGGCCTGCTCGGCTGATATAAGTTTTCCTAGGCGTTGGTAAATAGTGGCAAGCTGTAAATTGGCTTCAATATCATCTGGCAAAGACTCGCGGATAGACTCCCAGGTCTTTCGAGCCGCCTCAAACATCTTCATTTTCCTCTGTACGCGACCGATGATCCTTAGTCCTTCCCGTTCCCATTCGGTCCGTTTAGCTTCCCAAGCAAGCAGAGCCAAGGTTGTAGCACCATACTGATCATGCTGGGCAATCTCGATAGCCTCCAGGAATTCTCTCGGAACTACAATTAGCTTGGCTGCATCGGGCGGAATGAGTCCTGGCAAGAGCAGGAAGACCGGGCTATCAGGCCTGCGATCGTCAGTACCCCTGGCCATCACTTGCAGCGTTTCCTTAATGGATTGGGCCAACGGTTCAACTGCCGCAGATGGATTTTCCCGCTCGTAAGCGATATAGCGGTCGGTCTTCAGGTCAAAGGGAACATCCTTTCCGCTTGTCGGAAAGCGGATCAAGATTGTGCCATTGGGCCTAAGCCCGTGCCGAATGCCCAGTTCATAGAAAACATTAGCGTTGTCAATGGAGATGTCGGCAATGACCAAGTCATAGGCGATTAACATTTTAAACATATCTACTCGGATGTTGCCTGCCGACGCAATCAACTCAGTCGTATCGCCTTTGAGATTATTTTTGATGAGAGCTGCCTGGATCAGATCTTTGTCGATCTGATTGAAGTCAACGTCCACTAAGGCATCATTCCCCTGTGGATTTGGTACCGTGACCCTTTTCTTGCCAAAGGGACGAATGATAAAGACTTTGGTCATGTCCTGGTCTCCATATTGGTGGGTTGAAAATCGATGAAGTAGCTTACCGCGATTTTGCTGTAAGCACCCGATTTTTCCATGGTCGATTAATTTTCTTGTTGCTGATGTCATTTGGCCGACACCAGGGTGTCTGATTACTGAAAATCAAGGGCTTAAGTATGGTTCGATTTCTTGGGCCGTGCTGCTTCGTGTGCTGGGCTCTGGTTACCTGGCTTAAGGGATATCGTGACAATGATTATACCGTGATTGTGGGCTGGAAGGACAGTGAAGCAGTGGAGATCATCAGGCTTGAATCCCATTCCAAGCGCTTGCTCAACGATGCGCTGACCCAATGGCAAATGTAAAGCGCTTCCCCCCTCCCTCACCCCAACAGCGCCCTAAGACCCGGCTCCAGCAGCGCAAAGGCGCGGCCGCGGTGGCCGAGGCGGGCCTTGGTGGCTTTGTCCATTTCGGCAAAGCTGAGGCCCGTCTCCGGCACCAGAAACACCGGGTCGTAGCCGAAGCCGCCGCTGCCGCGGGGGGCCTCCAGGATTTCGCCCGGGCAGTGGCCCTCCACCTCCAGGCGCAGGTTGCCACTGGGGTCGGCCAGGGCCAGGGCGGCCGTGAAGCGGGCTCTGCGTTGGGCTGCCAGGCCGGCTGCCGCCCGTTGCTGGTTGGCGGCGGCCAATGCGGCCAACAGCCGGGCGATGCGTTCGGGGTCGCTGGCGGCATAGCGGGCCGAATGCACCCCGGGCGCCCCGGCCAGGGCATCCACCGCCAGGCCCGAATCATCGGCCAGGGCCCAGCAGCCGGTGGCCTGGGCCACCGCGATCGCTTTGAGGCGGGCATTTTCCACAAAGGTGTGGCCCGTTTCCTCCACCTCCAGGCCCTCGGGCTGGGGCCGGATCTCCAGGCCCAGACCAGCCAGCAGGGCGGCGAATTCACGCACCTTGCCGGCGTTGCCGCTGGCGATCACCAGGGGGGTGGCGGTCGGGCTGTCGTTGCTCAAATCGCCTCCGCCAGCTGCCTTGCCCAGAGCAGCACCTCTTCAACCCGCTCGGCCGTGGGGGATTCGCAATAGAGCCGCAGCACGGGCTCGGTGCCGGAGAAGCGCAGCATCAGCCAGTGGCTGGGCCCCAGCCGCAGCTTGACGCCATCGGTGCTGATCACCTGCTGCACCGGCGCGCCGGCCACCTCGTTAGGGGGCGTTTCGGCCAGGAAACGCTCCAATCTGCCGCGGGCGGCCATGTCCGCCAGGCGCAGATCAAGGCGGTCGTAGGCGGCCCCGCCGCCGCAGCGTGCCTGCAAGGCATCAATTCGCTGGCCCAGGGGCACACCGCCCTCCACCAGCGCTTCGATCAGCAGCAGGGCGGCAAACGGCGCATCCCGCTCCGGCAGGTGCATGCCAAAGCCCACCCCCCCCGATTCCTCGCCGCCCACCAGCACCTCGCCGGCCAGCATCTCGGCGGCGATGTACTTGAAGCCCACCGGCATCTCGATCACCTGGCGGCCCAGGTCCTCGGCTACCAGGGCCATCAGGTCGGAGCCGCTGACGGTCTTGATCACCGTTCCCGGCAGGGCCCTCGCCCGGGCCAGGTGGTCGATGAACAGGGGCATCAGCAACTGGGTGCTGCAGAAGCGGCCGTTCTCATCGACGGCGGCGATGCGGTCGCCATCGCCATCAAACACGATGCCCATCGCCGGTTGGCCTGCGGCGGTGCTGGCCCGCACAGCGGCGATCAGTTCGGCCAGATAGGGAGCCAGCGGCTCGGGCGGATGGCCGCCGAAGAGCGGGTCGCGGTTGGAGCGGATCTCCCGTATCACGCCTGTCTCCACCGCCGTGGGTCCCAGCAGGGCCGGCAACACCCCGGCCGCCGAGCCGTGCATCGGATCGACGATCACCCGCAGCCCCAGCCGCTCCAGCCCCGCCGCCAAGGCGTCCGTATCGACCTTGGCCCTCAGGCCCGCCACGTAGGCGCCCATGGCATCGAACTGTTCCGTGTCGCCGGCGATCGGCACGCTGATGCCGCCGGCGGCCAGGCGCCGCTCCACCCGGGCAGTGAAATCCCCCTCCACCGAGCCGCCGAAGGGTCCCTTGATCTTGAGGCCCAGCCATTCCGGTGGGTTGTGGCTGGCGGTGATCACCAGGGCGCCGAGGGCGCCGCGCTCCACCACCGCCCAGCTGGAGGCGGGAGTGGGGGTGGGGCTGGCCGATAACACAGGTGTGAGATTGGCGCCGCGCACCGCCGCCGCGATCGCCGCCGCCAGCTCCGGGGCCAGGAAGCGGCGGTCGTAGCCGATCACAACCTCGCGGCTGGAGAGGCCCTCAGGGGCCGAGGATTCCAGTTCCCGCGCCGCCGCCGCCGCCACCGGCAGCAACCGCTCCACGGTGATGTCCACGCCGAGGATGCCGCGCCAACCGTCGGTGCCGAAGGCGATCGGGCTGGCCTGCAGCGGCAGGGGCGCGGAGGACATGGGACCCGTGGATACAACTCTGGGGGCATGGTGCAGTACCCGGGGGCCCCCGCCCGCCGCCAGGGGGCCGGCCTGAGCGCAGGCCACCGCGCCCACTAACGTTTGCTTACCCGATTGTGGCGGCCGCTCCCATCACCGGATCCCCTGTGCAGAAGCCCGGATCCGCCCCCCGCCAAGGGGCGCTCAGCGACCGCTTGCTGGCGAGCTGGTTGCGTTGTCGCCGCCGCGCCTGGCTGGATCGCCACGGACCAACCGAGCGACGGGTCTGGAGCGCCCATCGGGCTTTGGCCCTCGATGAACAGCGGCGCCTGTTTCAGCTGTTGGTGAGCGAGCGTCCCGGCCATGGCGAATCCGCCTGCTGCGAGGGTCGGCCGGGGGTGATGGGCTTGCGGCTGAGCGGCTGGAACGGGGCGGGGCAACCGCTAGAGGCCCATCCCAGCCTGCTATTGCGACTGGAGGGGGCCAGCCAGTGGGGGCCGTTTCGCTATCAGCCGGTGCTGGCCCGCCAGGGGCACCGCGTCACCCGGGAGCATCGCCTGGTGCTGGCCCTGTGGGGCCGGCTGCTGGCCGAGCACCAGGGGGCGCCGGTGGACCAGGGCCTGGTGCTGGGCGGCGCCGGTGTCGGGCGCCCCGAAAAGGTGAACCTGGCGGGCTCCCTGGGCTCCCAACTGGACCAGAGCCTCAGTCGCCTGGCGGCGGACCTGGAGCGCCAGGGGCCGCCCCCCCTGGTCAGCGACCGCAAGAAATGCACCCTTTGCTCCTGGCGGGACCTCTGCGATGGCGAGGCCCGCCAGCAGGGCCACCTCAGTGAGGTGAGCGGGATTGGCGGCAAGCGCCGCGAACTGCTTTTGGAGGCCGGCATCGGCAGCCTGGCCGACCTGGCGGCGGCCGACCCCCAGCACCTGGCCGACGCCCTGGCCGCCCATGGCGAACAGCACCGGGAGATGGCGCCCCAACTGGTGGCCCAGGCCCTGGTGCAGCAGCGCGGCCAAGCCCGGCGGTTGCACCAGGGTCCCGCCCTGCCAGCTCCTGCATTGCCAGCTCCGGCACTGCCGGAGCCGGCATTGCCGGAGCTGGCCCGGGCACCCGGGGTGTTGCTCTACGACATCGAATCGGACCCCGATGCCCGGGATGACTTTCTGCATGGGCTGGTGCGTTTGCGGCGCCAGGGCGGTGCGGCGGGGCCTGGGGGAGAGGCGCCAGATCCGTGGCCAGCCAGCGCCGCGGCGGCGCCCTTCACGCCGCTGCTGGCCCTGCAAGAGCACGGCGAAGCCAGGCTTTGGCGCCGGCTGGCGGCCCTGCTGGAGCGCTATCCCGACTGGCCCGTGCTCCATTACGGCGAAACCGAGGCCATCAGCCTGCTGCGCCTGGCCGAGCGGCAGGGGGTGACACCCGAGGCCCGCGCCCGCCTGCGCTCGCGCCTGATAGATGTCCATGCCCGGCTGCGGCGCCACTGGTTGCTGCCGGTGCCCAGCTACGGGCTTAAAAGCGTGGCCGGTTGGCTGGGTTTCGAATGGCGGCAAAAGGGGGTGGATGGGGCCCGTTGCTTGATGTGGTGGCGGCAGTGGCGCCAATGGCACCTAAGGCCCACTGACAAGACGACCGATAAGCCCAGCAACCGGGCCGCCGTCCAGGCCAGTCGCCAACTGCTGCAGCGCCTATTTCGCTACAACCAGGACGACAACCTGGCCACCTGGGCCGTGGCCCGATGGCTGCTTGACCAGGATCAGAATTTGCCCTGAATCTGAATCTGCCCTGAATCAGGGGCGGCTGGCGGCGGATCCAGCCCCCACTGGGGGCGCCACGAAACGCTCGGGTAGCGACAACTCCAGCCAGGGGGCCCCAGCACCATCGCCGGCGCGCAGGCGGCCGGCCTCCAGGGCTTGGCGGCGCACCAGGGCCAGGCCGATCCAGACGCGGCCGCCATCAAGGCTGAAGCTGGAGGTGATCACGCCGGCCCGCTGGGTGCTTTCGCCTGCTGCCTCCCCATTGCCTGCTGGCTCGTCGGCTGGCTCGTCCGCTATCTCGCCAGCGGCGGCCCACAGCTTGGTGCCCGCAGCCAGGCCGGTGCCCTGCGCCGGTGGTTCGACGCAGATCCAGCGCCGCAATTGGCGTTTGACGCCGTCATAGGTGGCCAGCTTGGCCAGGGTTTCCTGGCCCACATAGCAGCCTTTGTTGAGGTTGACCCGATCGGCCAGACCCAGCTCGAAGGGGTTGGTGTCCTCGTTGACTTCGTTGGGCGCCACCGGCAGGCCCTGGCCCAGGCGCCAGTGTTCCTGCTCCTGGGGGCTGAGGGCCGACAGCTCCGCCAAGGACGCCGGCAGGGGTTGGCCGGCGGGCAGCAGGGTCAGGTGGGATCCCAGGAGCCAGCCCTTATCGGGGGCCGCCAGCGCTGCCCAGCGGCCTGCCGCAGGCGCCTGGGGATCGCTTTCAACGCCGATGCTTTCGACCAGCAGGCCAGCGGCCAGGGGGCCCAGGCGGACGGCATCAGCGGGAAAAAGCACCCGATCAAGGGCGCTGCGCACCGCCTCGCCAGCGCCGACCCGGATCACCAAAGTGGCCCCCTCGCCATCGACCAGCACCTCGGCCAGGGCCCGCAGCCGCGCCGTGGGGGTGATGCAGCAGGTGGAAAGCCACTGGCCGCTCTGGGCCTGCTCCAGGGCCTGGCTGGTCTGGCCATGCAAAAAACGCAGCACATCGGGCCCGTCGAGGCGCAGCAGGCTGACCGGCCAATCGCAGCGCCGGGGTTGGGCCTGGAGGGAACCCGGCGAAATGGTGGGATCCCAGGCGAAGACAGGGGCGGCCATGGGGTTGGGGGGGGAGAAGGGAGTCAGGCGGGTGGGGGTCAGACTGTTTGGGGTCAAAATGTTTGGGTCTGACTGTTTTGGGTCAGACGGTTGGTATTGAAGCGGCGGCAGCGCTGCTGGCGCGGGCGGCCACCTCACTGAGGCGGAACAGGCTGGAGAGCTCCAGGCTGGCGGCGCTGAGGGTTTCCAGGCCCCCCTCTTGCCGATCCACGATCGCCACCACCCGGTCGACGCGATAGCCCGCCTGGCGCAGCTGCTGCACCGCCTTGAGGGCCGAGCCGCCACTGGTGACCACATCTTCGAGCACACAGATGCTGGCCCCGGCTGCGGGCAGGGGGCCTTCGAGCCAGGCGCCGGTGCCATGGCCTTTGGCCTCCTTGCGCACGATCAGGGCATCGAGGCGCCGGCCGTCCAGGGCTGCTCGCATCGCCACGGCACACACCAGGGGATCGGCGCCCAGGGTGAGGCCCGCCACGGCAACGGCCTCCGGATCGACCTGCTCCAGCAACAGGGCGCCCAGCAGCTCCAGGCCCTCACCGCTGAGGCTGACGGGCTTGCAATTGATGTAGTGGGGGCTGGTGCGGCCGGAGGCCAAGGTGAACTGACCCTGGCGATAGGCCCGTTCGGCCAACAGGTTCAGCAGGCGCTCGCGGGCGCCGGCAAGTCTGGCGCTGGCGGGGCTGGCGGCGTCAGGAGCCATCGGTTGGGTGATCTGGAAGGGGATCTGGCCCCAATCCTGCTGCAGGGCTGGCCTGGATCGGGGCTTTTGGATGCTGGCGCAAGGGCGCCATTCGCCAATCCGGCCATGGGGGCCCAGAATGGACGCAAAAGCCGGATTCACGGGGTATCGCCGCCATGATCCTTTCTCTGGGCTACTCACCCGGTCGTACCAGTCTTCGACCGACCTATCCCCTCCGGCCGACCCATCGCCAGCGGGCCCTTGGCAGCTGGCTGTTGGCGGCCAGCGTTGCGGCCAGCGGTTCGCTGCTCGGGGCGGCTGCGGTCCAGGCGGGCCCGGTGGTTTGCACCACCAGCATCGAGGCCCCAGACATGGGACCCCTGCGCCCCTTCGGCGCCGGTCCGGTGGAGGTGACCCGCTGCGGTCCGGTGGTGACTGTTCCGGAGGTGATGCGGGCTAGTTATTACAGCTATCGCGCCCCCTTCGCCCGCGGCGTTGATATCACCCACCAGATCACCGATGCCCTGGGAATCGCCATGGGCGGCATTGAAGGCAACCGCGTGATGGGTTTTGGCTTCCCCGATCAGGCAATCGTCTGGGATGGCAGTGCCGTTGAGACCACCTATCGCTATCTGATCCAAACCCAGCACGATTCCACCCCCATACGCACCGCCGACCAATCCACCCCCTTCGGTACCAGTGTGGTCGGCGGCGCGGTTGGGGGCCCGGCCATTGATGGCGCCCCCCGATACCCCCTTCCTGGCTTCACCAGCAACGTGCGCGGTCTCTGGTAAGAAGTTCATGGCGCTGCGGCGCCCCACGGGGGTCTAGCAATCTGGTGAATGCAGCGAACTCATAATTCGCCTTAGCCGAGTTCGATCCTCGGGACCCCCATCGT
>JBBASD010000039.1:0-16761 GCA_040399485.1 Cyanobium sp.
CCAGGTCTTCCAGGGCTTCAAGGCAGAGGCGAGTGGAGGGATGGCTGCCGGTGCCGAAGGCGCTGCCCGGATCCATCCGAATCGGCCGGCGATGGGCCTGATCAGCGGGAGCCTCAAGCCAGGCCGGCAGTATCAGCAGCGACTGGCCTACGGGATCGGCTTGCCAGTGCTGCTTCCAGGAAAGACTCCAATCCTCATCTGCTTGGCGATGCCACTCCAACGGTGGCAGGCAGAGGCCAAAGGGGGCACCCAGGGGTGCCAGGGCCTGGGCCAGTTCGGCCCGTTCGGAGGCGGGCCAGTCGCTTTCTGGCAGCCAGGCCAGCAGCAGGCGGCGCTGGGGCCTATCCGGCCGATGGGTGAGGGCCACGCGGGAAATACCAAGCGTCGGCAGCTTCCAGAGCAAGGACTCCTCCAGTTCCGGCGGGCAGACCATTTCCAGACGCCACCAAGCTGCGGCCCCAATTGCACGGGCGTCACCCATGCCTGGTGAACCTTCCAAGGGGGGAAGGTCAGGATCCAGGGTCGGCCCCATCAAAGGGTCACCGGATGGGCCTCCTGAATGCCCTCAATGGCGTGAATCGAGTTCAGTAGTTCGGCAGGGATGGGGTCATCGATGCTCAACACCATGACGGCATCGCCGCGGACGATGCGCCGACCAACCTGCATCGAAGCAATGTTGACGTTGTGTTCACCCAGCAGCGAACCCAACTGGCCAATGATGCCAGGCATGTCGCGGTGACGGGTGAACAACATGTGCCGGCTTGGGACCACGTTCACCGGGAAATCATCGATGGAGATGACGCGCAACTCACCGTCACTGAACACGGCCCCGGTGACGGAGTGGTGGCCCTTGACTCCGTCGCAGCTGAGGCGCAGGGAACCGCCGGCAAAATCACGGCTGGCGTCATCCTTCACCTCCAGCACCTTGATGCCCCGATCACGGGCCTCGAGCGCGGCATTGACGAAATTGATGCTGTCTCCCAAGGCCGTGGACAACACACCCTTGAGAGCTGCCACCACAAGGGGCTGGGCGGGATGGGCAGCGAAGTCACCCTGCAAACGCACTTCCAGGGCGCCAATTTGGCCGCCCGAGAGCTGGCTGAGCAGTTGTCCAAGGGTTTCGGCCAGCTGCAAATGGGGCTTGAGCTGGTCCATCACTTCCGGCGTCAGGCCTGGAATGTTGACCGCACTGCGAGCCGGCAGACCCAGCAGGACATCACGAATCTGTTCGGCCACATCAATGGCCACGTTTTCCTGCGCTTCTTCGGTAGATGCCCCCAGGTGCGGAGTCAGAATCAGTCTCTCTTTAACTTGGCGCAACGGCGAATCGGCGGCCAGTGGTTCCTTGGCATAAACGTCAAGGGCGGCGCCGGCAATCACCCCCGTTTCGACGGCCTCAGCCAGGGCCGCCTCATCAACGATGCCGCCCCGGGCGCAGTTCACCAGTCGGGAATTGGGTTTCATCGTACGCAGCAGCTCGGCATTGACCAAGTTCTCGGTCTCCGGGGTGCGCGGTAGATGCAAGGTGATGTAATCGGCTTCGGCAAACAACTGGGGCAGGGGCAAGAGCCTCACCTGCATCTGTTGGGCGCGATCCGGTGAAACAAACGGGTCGTAGGCGGTCACCTCCATGCCCATGGCCCGGGCCACCCGGGCGACATGGGATCCGATCTTGCCGAGACCGACCACCCCCAGGGTCTTCTTATAAAGCTCATTGCCAACATAGGTCTTGCGATCCCAGCCCCCGGCCATCGTGCTGGCATGGGCATGGGGCACATGGCGTGACAGGGACAACATCAACGCCAGGGCCTGCTCGGCCGCGGCGATGGTGTTGCCCTCGGGCGAATTGACAACCAACACGCCACGGCGGGTAGCTGCCTTTACGTCGACATTGTCGACGCCGACCCCCGCACGGCCGATGATCCGTAACTTGGGGGCGGCCTCGATCACCGGCGCCGTCACCTGGGTGCCGGATCGGATCATCAGGGCGTCGTAATCGCCGATCAAGCCAATCAGCTCGTCCTGCGACAGGCCCGTGCGCACATCCACATGGGCGACCTGAGAAAGAATGTCAATCCCAATCTGGTCGATGGGATCGGAGACCAGAACCTTTGTCATGTCGGGCAAATGGTGGGCCCCTGGGGAGCGTGAAGAGGGGGTCAGCCCGATGGGGCATGCCGGGGGTGCAGTGTAGTGAGCAACTTGTCGGCGCCCGAACTGGGCGGGAGATTGCGGTGTCCTTGAACGTGGTGGTGGTGCTGGACGACCGGAAGCGGTTGCGCGCCCTGCGGGAGGAACTGGCTGCAGTCAAACCTCCCCTGTTGCAATTGGTGGCCATTGGCCCCGGCGAAACGGATCCGGCCACGGTCGAACGGCTCGATCCCACAACGGCCCGCCGTCGCCGCCAGCGGTCGATGGCCCGCTGGCTCCTGCCTTTCGGCTTCCTGGCGGGCCTGACGTTCACCCAGATCACCGATCTGCATACCTTCTCCGCCCTCGGCCCCTGGGGCGAACCAGTGGTTGGGGGACTATTGGGATTGGTCTCCGGCTGGATGGGCAGTTTTGCCGCCGCATACAGCGTGGCCTCCGAGGATGCTGACCGGATACGGGGCTTGCGCAATCGACTGGAGGAAGGCCAGTGGCTACTGCTGCTGGAGCCAGCGGCCGGCCAAGACATTCCATGGACAACAGTGCAACGGGCCCGGCCCAAGGCGGTGGTGCGGCTGGGGGAGACTTAGAAGCCCTTATCAAGGCTGTGAATGCTGTTGCGCGAAAACTTGTCGGAGGGGAGCCCCTTGGCCCTGGCCCTGGAACCTGTGCTGGCGGCCGCCGAAACGGCCCTGCGCACCTGGCAACCAGTCTGGACAGGTTTTTTGAGCGCCTCGGTGCGCGAAGCAGCAGAAATCCGGCTGGGGACCCTCAGTGAGCTGACCCTGGGCAGCGATGGCGGCTATCCCGGCAGCGAACGCCGCCAACTGCTTTTGCGACGCCCAGAAGCCTTGCTGTCGGCGGAAGATCAGAACCCCAGTGTGATGGGGCTGGAGCTCGCCGGGAACTTTCTTTTTGATCCCGCTGCCGCAGCTGATTTCCGCCAGGGCCTGATCAACGCCGGCGCCCAGGACAATCAAATCGGCGATCTCTGGCCTCGCGGTGACCGGGGTGCCCAGGCCATTGTCAGCGCCGAGCTGGCCCAGAAACTGGCAGGCTCCGAGGGGCTGGTACGCACCGTGGCGGTGCGCTTTGAGGCGCGGCCTGTGGCTGAACTGGCCCTGCCAGCACCGCGGGCCCAGCGCGACTTGCACACGGTGGAGGCCTCCCAGCGCCTGGATGCGGTGGCCTCCGCGGGATTCGGCCTCTCCCGCAACCGCATGGCAACCCTGATTCGAGAGGGTGCCGTCCGCATCGACTGGAAGGTGGTGACCAGCCCCAGCAGGGAACTGGCGGTGGGGGAGCGGGTGCGGCTGGAGGGTCGCGGGGAGTTGAGGGTAGAAGCCGTAAGTGAAACGAAACGGGGTCGCTGGAGGATCCATCTGATTCGCTCCTGACGGGGTCCCCTGGCGCTTGGCGACGGAGCCGCTGCCGACGCAGTCCTGCCGTCGAGGTCCTACCGCCGCAGGAGAGCCGGCTGCTCTGGTGCTAATTTCTTCAAGTCAGCCGAATCAATGAATTACGTTCTTCGGCAGCCCAACGGCCACTTGGTTTCCAGGCGATCAGCCGGGCGATTAGCTCAGAGGTAGAGCACTACCTTGACACGGTAGGAGTCACTGGTTCGATTCCAGTATCGCCCATTTTTCCAATTCTTTTGACAGGTTTTTTTATGGCCACCGAGGCCCTCCCAACGACCATGGTCCTGGGTCTGGGCAGGTCCGGCATTGGTGCCGCCCGGCTGCTGCGTTCCCAGGGGCATGGGGTGTTGATTGTCGAAAGCAGGGACAACGGGTCCCTGCGCGCCCAGGCGCAAAGCCTGGCCAGCGAAGACATCGACGTGCTGCTGGCAGCCCCCCTGACAACCGACACTTTCGAGGGCCTGCCCCGGCCCGAGCGGGTGGTGGTCAGCCCCGGCATCCGCTGGGACCATCCCTTGCTGGTGGCCTGGCGCCGGGAAGGCATCCAAGTGGAAGGGGAACTCAGCTGCTCGTGGCGAGCAACGGCCGGAACTCCCTGGATCGGCATCACCGGCACCAACGGCAAGACCACGGTGACCCATCTGGTGCATCACCTCCTCAGCGAAGCCGGACTTGATGCGCCGCTCTGCGGCAATGTGGGCTTCTCCGCCGCCGAACTGGCCTTGCAACGCCAGGCGCCCGGCGCCAAGACTCCGGACTGGTTGGTGGTCGAAGTCAGCAGCTACCAAATCGAGGCGGCCCCGGAACTGGCACCCGCCATCGGGGTTTGGACAACCCTCACCCCAGATCACCTGGAACGTCACGGCACCATCGAGGCCTACCGGGCCATCAAACGGGGCCTGCTTGAACGCTCCCAGCGGCGCATCTTGAATGCCGACGATCCCGACCTGCGTTCCCAGGCAC
Source organism: Cyanobium sp. (assembly GCA_040399485.1). Classification (GTDB taxonomy): domain Bacteria; phylum Cyanobacteriota; class Cyanobacteriia; order PCC-6307; family Cyanobiaceae; genus Cyanobium. Next base: position 4,530 of record JBBASD010000039.1, read on the forward strand.
CGAGCTGGGATCGGGTCGACTGGGTCACAGCGGGTCGCGCCAGCGATCTGCCAGCGGGTATCGACCCCCTGCTTTGGATTGAGAACGGACAGGTGCAGGGACGCTCAGGACCCCTGTTTGCGGCGGACTGCCTGGCCATGCCAGGGGCCCACAACCGCCAGAACATGTTGCTGGCCACCGCCGTCGGCCTGCACACCGGTCTGACTCCGCAGCAGATGGCGGCGGCCCTGCGTTGCTTTGCCGGTGTGCCCCATCGCCTCGAACGCCTGCGGCACCTTGGCGAAGTCACCTGGTACAACGACAGCAAGGCCACCAATTACGACGCTGCCGAAGTTGCTCTCAAAGCATTGGCAGGTCCCCTGGTTGTCCTGGCCGGAGGGCAATCGAAGCAAGGGGACGCCAGGGGCTGGTTGGCCCAACTGCGCCAGCAGGCGGCAGCGGTAGTGGTCTACGGGGCGGCTGCCGAAGAATTTGAAGCCCTGCTACGCCAAGACGGCTACCCGGGCCAGTTACATCGGGTGACAGGACTGGAACAAGCGGTACCGCTGGCGGCCGACCTGGCCAAGGCCAGTGGTAATGCCAGCGTGTTGCTATCGCCTGCCTGTGCCAGCTTCGACCAATACAGCGATTTCGAAGCCCGCGGCGACCATTTTCGGGCCCTTGTGTCCGCACTTTGATCCTTCAGCCCCTCGGGAGCGCCATGGCCCACTGGTTGATGAAAAGCGAACCAGATGTCTACGGCATTGATCACCTCAAAGCCGACGGCACCACGCTCTGGGATGGCATCCGCAACTACCAGGCCCGTAATTACATGCGTACGATGGCCATCGGAGACCGGGCCTTTTTCTATCACTCCAATATCACTCCACCCGGCATTGTCGGCCTGATGGAAGTGGTAGAAGTGGGACTCACAGATCCCAGTCAGTTTGATCCACAATCGAAATACTTCGATCCGGCCTCAAAACCGGAAGCCCCGCGCTGGGATTGTGTGCGACTTACCTATCTGGCGACCTTCGCCCCGCTTTTGTCCCTGGATCGCCTGCGCACTGAGTTCAGCCCCGACGAATTGGCGGTGGTGCGTCGCGGCAACAGGCTTTCGATTCTGCCGGTGCCTGAGGACTGCGTGACCCGACTCTATGAATTGCTTGGGGCGTCGGGCTAGGCCGCCCGCTGGTCTGGCTTGGTGGTGAAGCCCCCCTGGGCTGGGAACATATGGGCCAGATACCAACGGGTCACAGCACGATCGTCTAATCCTTGCTGGACCAGAAAACCGGCAAGAGCGGCCTGAAACAACCGGTATTGATCCCAGTGGGGGTGAAGTTCAATGAACTCCCGCATGGCTTCGTGAAGTGGTGCCGGCACCTCGGCCCGCAGGCTAACTATGCCCTGGTTCCCAGCTGGTTCAGCTGCTTTTTTCATATCCTGGGGATGGCTGAGAGCTGCCCCAGTTCCCCACACAGACGCTACCCCGTCAATGGGGCCACGGCCAAGGGGCACAGAACGGTCCCACCCTGAGACTCGCGGCCCAAGGGAGCTCCCTGCAGCCACCATGGATGGCGCCAGGATCGCCACCCATGGCAGTTACAAATCATTCCTTGTTGTCAAGGGGAAAACTCAGTCGAGCGCTGTTCTCCCCATGGGCCTTGACTCTGCTGGCTCCTAGCGTCCAGCCCTGGGGAAAACCTGGGGAATCATCGCCTTCAGCGCCCCGAGGCGGTGGAAAGGACCGCCCATCAGGGATGCCTATCAGATGCTCCCAGCTCGTCTGTCTCAAGCGGGGCCAAGTGGAGGGCGCCTAAGGCTGCTGCAAAGGCCGCCGTCGCCCCGGCCTCCCAATGGCCTTCCAGGCCCCGAAGGCCGGGTTCCGGGGTCAAAACAAAACCAAGGGACCATTGGCTCCGATCTCCCTCCAGGGTCAACCAAAGCTGGCCCCCAGCCAGGGGAGTCTCCATTTCGAGGTTCAAGGCCTCCTCCACCATCAATTGATCCACCAACCCAGCATGCTGTTGGACCAACTTGGCCACCGCGCCTTGAAAGACTTGTGCCTCGGCAAGAGTCAATTCCGCCGCCCAGTGGCGACCCCCCACCAACAGGGGAAAAGGTGACCTCAAGGGGTTGAAGGCCAGTCGCCAACCATCCCCTTCCCCAACCTGCACGGCGCGATCAGCCTGGCAGCAGGTCTGGTTGGTCCTGCTCGTCGCTGAGCTCAATTATGGCCCTTTGCACAGGTTTGATCATCGAATCGTCGAGCAGCCCGTCGAAATCATCGAAACGTCGTTGCTTGGCCCTAAAGGCGATGCGAACAGTGGTGAGGTAACGATTGCTGGAATGACGAATCAAGCTGTCGGCCCGCTTGGCCAGTTCCTTGGGGTTCAGATCACTGCTGGTGAGCATCTTGGAAGGCTTCTTTAATGCCAACTTAGGGCAGCGCTCCACGGCGGCTTGAGCTGGCTGCCGCTGGAGGGGCCCCACCCACCACTTCCCATGACCTCCCTCCCCATGCCGGGCACCCTCGCCATTGATCTCGGCAGCAGCACCACGGTGGTGGCCTGGCAGGAGACCGGTGCGCCACCCCGGATCCTGGATCTCCCCCCCTATAGCGGCGCCAACCCCACGACCATTCCAAGCCTGCTCTGGCTCAGCCATCCCCAGCAACGCCGGCCACTCATCGGTCGCCAGGTGCTCGACGCTGGCCTGGCCGACCAGCCAGGCCCTGGGCTGCTGCGGGATTTCAAACGGCAGATCGGCCAAAGTGCCGCCAGCGCTGTCCCATGGCCGCAGCGAAACCAGCCAGGGGGGACCGGGGATTCTCCCTGGTTGGATCCCGAAGCGGCGGGGGCCCTGCTGCTGCGCTGTGTCTGGGAGGCCCTACCAGCCGAGCTGAGCCCCGATCGCCTGGTGCTGACGGCCCCCATCGAGACCTACCGGGGTTACCGCCAGTGGCTGGAGCAGGTCAGCCGGGAGCTGCCCGTTGCCGAAGTGGCCTTGGTGGACGAACCGACCGCTGCGGCGATCGGGGCCGGTCTGCCCCCCGGCAGCCGGGTGCTGGTGGTTGACGGTGGGGGCGGCACGTTCGATCTTTCGCTCGTGGCGCTGGAAGGAGGTGAGGGTCGGGCGGCCCCAATTGCCCAGTTGCTGCGCTTCGCAGGGCGCGACCTGGGGGCCAGCGGCCAGGCCCTGCGGACGGCCCGGGTGATCGGCAAGGCGGGGGTGGCCCTGGGGGGCCGCGATCTGGACCGCTGGATCGCCTCCCATCTTTGCCCTGATGCCGCGCCGGATCCAGCCCTGCTCACGGTGGCCGAAGGGATCAAATGTCACCTCAGTGAGAACGAGGAGGCCCTGGGCCTGTGGGTGGATCCAACTGGCACAACCCGGGAACTGCGCCTCGATCGCCCCCGCCTGGAAAAGCTTCTGGTGGAAAGGGGGTTGGTGGACCAGCTGGACGCCCTGCTCGATTCCGTACTGGCGGCCGCCCGCAGCGAAACCCTGGCTGGCCCCGCCATCGCAGCGGTGTTGCCAGTGGGGGGCTGCAGCCAGCTGCCCCTGTTGCGCCGCTGGCTGCAGGATCGGCTCCCCGGGGTGCCCCTGCACGGCGATAGGCCAATCGAAGCGGTAGCCATGGGGGCGCTTGCCCTCACCCCAGGAGTGACCCTGCGGGATGTGCTTGCTCGGGGAGTCTCCTTGCGTTGCTGGGACCAACGGGCCGGTCAGCATCGCTGGCATCCCCTGTTCGTGGCCGGCCAGGCGTGGCCCACCGAACAGCCCCTGGAGGTGGTGCTGGCCTGCAGCCAGGACGACCAGGCAGAATTGGAGTTAGTGCTGGGCGAGCCGCTGCCCCAGGAGCGCTCGGAGGTGATTTTCATTGATGGTTTGCCGGTGCTGAACCGACGGCGATCCGGCCAGCCGCGGGTGGAAACCTGGCCGACCGCCGCCCCAACCCTGCCTCTGGCAAGCCCGGGACGTCGGGGAGAAGACTGTCTGCGCCTGCGCTTCCACATCGATGCCAGCGGCCAATTGCTGCTGGAGGCCCAAGATTTGAGCAGCGCCCAGCAGCTTGGACCCCTCAGCCTGGGGCCGGTTCGCTGACGCCAGAGCGACCGCTGCGAAGCCACCATTGAAGCTGCCTGTTCGCAAGCACCCCGTCGATGGATAGGAAGGGTCCACCCCCTGAACCAACTTCCCTGCCTAGGCCTAAACGCCCGTGGAGGGTGGTGGGGCTTGGCTTGGCCCTGGCGGCGGCGGGGCTGGTGATGGCCCTGCAACCCCAGCCCCCCAGGCACCGCCCAGATCCTCTGCGCAGCCAAAGGCCATGCTCGCCAGGGGCTCCCTGCCCCGAGGCCAGCAGCAAGGGCACCCTGGCGACGACCCGCCTGCAGCAGGAGGCCCTGCGCCGCTTCAGCCGAGGAGATCCGAAGGGGGCCGTAGCGGCCATTGCCCCACTGCACCAAACCAACCCAAGCGAGGCGGCCGCGCTGCGGGAAGCGCTGCGCAGCAACTGGAACCGCAACCGACTGGAGGTCGCCCGGGCCGAACGGCTGGCCGCAGCGGACCAATGGTGGGAAGCGCTCGATACCCTCAACCGCCTGGACCATCCCTGGTGGCAACGGCATAGCCAGGCCCTACGCCTTCGGGTGGAGCAGGGGGCGGCGGCCCTGGAGCAAGAGCATCACCAACACAGCCACGGCCATAACGCCTCAGGGGTTTCCACTGAGCGGCTCGATGCCGAAGTCCAGAAGCGTCTGCAGCTTGGCAAATCCCAGTGGCAGGCCTTTGTGGAGGGTTGTGCTGCGGTGGGAGGGCAGGTACTGGAAGAGGGTCCGGAAGTGAACTGCATGCCCCGCAAGGGTAAGCAGGGGACATGACAGGATTGTCAACCAGCGAACGAGATCGGTTCATGCAGGCAGGTGATCAGGTCAGGGTAAGCAGCAATGTGGTTGTCTTCACCCATCCAGAACATCGGGGCACGGCCTATGACCTGCAGGGTCAGCAAGGAGAAGTGGTCCAGGTACTCGAAGAATGGAAAGGGCGGCCCATCAGCCCCAACTTGCCTGTGATCGTGGCCTTCGGCCGCTTCCGCGCTCACTTCAGAGCCGACGAGCTATCGCCCCTCTGAGCTTCCTCAATGTGGGGCCCGGTTGGGGCCTCAGCTGCGCGGACGGATCAGATAGACCCCTTCTTCGCCATCGACGGATTGCAGGCAGAGCTGGATGGTTTCGAGCCTCGTGGTGGGTACCACCCGGCCGCAGAAATCGGGCTGGATGGGCAGTTCGCGATGGCCCCGATCCACCATCGCCACCAATTGCACCCGATGGGGACGTCCCCAGCTCTGCAGGGCCTCAAGGGCCGCCCGCACGGTGCGCCCGGTGAAGATCACGTCATCCACCAGCACCACATGGCGCCCATCGAGGCTGACGGGAATCTGGGTGGCCTCCACCAATCTTGTGCCCACGCGCTCGAGATCGTCGCGATAAAAGGTGGGGTCCAGACTGCCGTGGGCTACGGCATGGCCGCCCATCAGCGCCAGGCGATCCGCCAAGACCTGGGCCAAGGCCACACCACGGGTCGGGATTCCCAGCAAAACGAGGGCTTCGGGATCGATAACACTTTCGAGAATCTGCGAAGCCAAGCGATCCAAGGTGCGGCAAAGTTCAACGCTGGAAAGAATCTGGACGCGATTCCCTGGCTCTCGCTCCGAAACAGCCGGCGCAGACATAGGAGCAGAGCCTTTGATCTACAGAGGACTGATGCTAAGGGGCCCATGTGACCAAAACCTGACGCCCGCCGGCCAAATTGGAGGTATGAGATGTGCGGGCTGTAGGTTGGCAACGAATGCAAATTCCTATAGGAGCGGGCCTTCGGGTGATTTCAGTTCCTTCTTCCAAACAGGCTTCCATCGGCCATGCAGGGGCTGAGGGATCTGGATCGATGGCCGTCATCCCGGAACCGAGGGCTAGTCTTGAACACCAACGCCCAGTAGCTCCGGTCGTGCTAGCCATCCTGGATGGCTGGGGATTCCGTGAACAAGACGAATACAACGCCGTGCGCAGTGCCCATACCCCGGTGATGGATGCCCTCTGGCACGCCTATCCCCATACATTGATATCAGCCAGTGGGGCCGCCGTGGGCCTGCCTGACAACCAAATGGGAAATTCCGAGGTGGGCCATCTCACCATCGGCTGTGGTCGCATCATTCGCCAAGAACTAGTGAGGATCAGCCAGGCTGTTCAGGACGGCAGCCTGGCGGCCAACCCGGTGCTTAATGCCGCCGCAGATCAGCTGTTGGCAAACGGTGGGCGACTGCACCTGATCGGTCTATGTTCCGATGGTGGGGTTCACAGCCACCTTGAACATCTGGGCGGCTTGCTGCGCTGGGCTGCGGCAAGGGGTCTCAAGGAGGTCTGCATCCACGCCATCACCGATGGTCGGGATACACCGACCAACAGTGCTCCCGGTTTTCTGGCGCGCCTCCAGCAGCTGATAGAGGATTCCGGCGTCGGCCACCTCACCACCCTCTGCGGCCGCTACTGGGCCATGGATCGGGACAACCGTTGGGATCGAACCGAAAAAGCCTATCGGCTGCTCACCGAAGCCTCGGAACCATCCCCCCTGTGTCCAGCCGAAATTCTGGAAGCTTCCTATGCCAATGGGATCAGTGATGAGTTCCTTGAACCGGTGCGATTGTCACCAGAGCTGATCGAGGCGGGCGACACGGTTATTTGCTTCAATTTCCGCCCGGATCGGGTGCGCCAGTTGGTCAGAGCCCTGGTGCTGCCAGATTTTGAAAGTTTCCCCCGCCAGCGACTGACTCCGCTGCACATTGTCACTTTCACCCAATACGAACAAGGCCTGCCCGTCGCCGTAGCCTTCCCGCCTGAATCCCTCGAAGGGCTGTTGGGCCAGGTGGTATCTGAGCAGGGATTGAGGCAATTCCGTACGGCTGAAACAGAAAAATACCCCCACGTCACCTATTTTATGAATGGGGGAATCGAACAGGCCTTCCCCGGTGAAGATCGTCACTTGGTGCCCTCACCCCGAGTCGCCACCTACGACCAATCCCCGGCCATGTCAGCTGAGAAACTGACTGATAGTTGCATTGCTGCCGTCCAGAAAGGTATCTATTCGCTGGTGGTGATCAATTATGCCAACCCCGACATGGTAGGCCATACCGGCCAAATGCAGGCGACCATCGAAGCCATCAGCACAGTCGATGGCTGTATCGGCCGACTGCTGGAAGCCACGAACCGCATGGGAGGAACGATGCTGATCACCGCTGACCATGGCAATGCCGAAGTCATGCAGGGACCCGATGGGCGCCCCTGGACCGCCCACACAACCAACCCGGTGCCCGTAATTCTGGTGGAGGGAGAAAAACGAAAACTACCTGGCCATGGCACCGATGTGCAGTTACGCGAGCAGGGTGGCCTCTCCGACATCGCCCCTACTTTGCTGGAAATCATGGGCCTACCCAAGCCCGCTAGGATGACAGGAAATTCATTGATTGAGCCCCTGGGTAGCCCCCAGAGCAGCCGCAGCCTGTCTTCTGCAGTCATAAGCTGAGATCCGGCCGACTCCCAATCACCATTGGGGTTTCACCTCCCCACCGTTACGACCCCGAACCCGGAAACCAAGCATGTTGCGCACGATCATTTCTTCTGTGTGGATGCTTTCCGCCGCCCTTCTGATCACCAGCGTGCTGTTACATAGCCCTAAAGGCGATGGCATGGGCGGTCTCTTCTCGACTGGGGGATCGATGTTCACCAGTGCCCGTAGCGCCGAAGCCACACTCAACCGGGTCACCTGGACCCTGCTGGGCCTGTTCCTAGGTCTGGCGGTGGTTCTGAGTGCCGGCTGGGTGGGCTGAATCCATGGCAGGGACCAGTCGTCGTCTTGCCATGAGAACCCTTTGGGATAGAGGTCTGGTGCCCCTGTTCTCGCTTGCTTTTCTAGGGCGAAGCGCCGCAAGTGCCCAAGCAGCAGCGCCATCCAGCGGCGATGCCCAGTGGCAACTCAGTGAAGCCGCTTGGAAAAAGCGACTGAGCCCAGCCGCTTTTCAGGTGTTGCGCCAACATGGCACTGAGAGACCCTTCAGCAGTCCCCTCTACCAAGAGCAACGCACCGGTCAGTATTTGTGCGGCGGCTGCCAGTTGCCGCTGTTTGCCTCCGCAACCAAATTCGACAGCCGCACCGGCTGGCCCAGTTTTTGGCAGCCGCTGACCAACGCCATCGCGACCAGCCAAGACTTCCGGCTGCTGATTCCGCGCACTGAGTATCACTGCCGGCGCTGCGGCGGCCATCAGGGCCATGTCTTCAACGACGGACCCCGGCCCACCGGCAAGCGCTACTGCAACAACGGTGTCGCACTGACCTTTCAAGCCGCCAAGGCTGGTTGAAACCGCGTTCCTGGGACCCAGCTCCGGGGCGAGGGAGGCAAAGCTTGGTAAAGTGCTGAGACACTGACCGAAGGCATGGGCAGCCCAATCAGCCTAGAAACATTTTTGGCCAGGGCCAGGGCTCGTTTTGGTGAACATTATGACTACAGCGGTATTGTTTACAGGAGCTATAAAAGTCCCATTCTGATCCGCTGCAAAACCCACCCGGTCAAACCAATAAGTATCACTCCTGAAAAACATCTGCAGACTACCGGTGGTTGCAAGTTTTGTTTGCGGGAAAGTCGGATTCGCATGCTGGATCGAGAACTGCTGCGGGACCCTGCCATTCGTCCCGACAACCTCAGCGATGCCCTGCCCCTGAAGAAAGCCAAAGCAGAGGTGTGAAAATTGCGACTAATCAGTCAACTTTTCGTGCGACGATAAAGACCGAGTTTCCCGCTGGGAGCTTTATGCCAATACGCAGCAAAAGATGTTCCATAGCTGCCATCGAACCGCAAAAAGCATCGATCAGAGGCGGATAGGGTTTCACATCACTGGTGGGATGGCGAGGCACGAAGATCTTGCGGCGGGCAAAGATCAGTGAAAAGAGCAGCATATTGGCGTAGCTGTTGAACGTGACCTCAAAACCAGCCTGACGGAGCAGCTTCACCAGTTCACTGCAGCGAAAGCGATGCCGGGCATCCATGAGTTCATCATGATAAGAGTGCATCCAGTTGTAAGCGGCGACATTGATCGCCAAAATTCCGCCAGGTTTGAGCACGCGCCAAAATTCAGCGAGAGCCACAGACGCGTCGTCAATTTGACAGATCACATCGGCGGTCAAGACCGCATCAAAATGGCCAACGCCAAAGGGAAGAGCCTCAATTGAACCCTCCTCAACTGGCACTGAAGTTCGCTGGCGTGCATAGGAGCAGGCCACGGGCGACTAATCAAGGCCCTTAATCGTCCAGGGGGCACCAACACCCTGGAGCGCCCTGATTAATCCGCCGGTGCCACAGCCGGCATCTAGAACGCTGGCATTTTGCTGGGTCAGTGCCGCCAGGGGCAGCAGCATGCGCCGATTGAGGGCGTGGAAGTACCACATCGAATCCTCAACTTCAGCTAGCTCCTTGTAATCATTGATTTGCATGAGAAGCAACAAACAGGTTGGCTCAAGCCTCGTCCTCATCATGGGCAAAGCGGTTGTAGAGAAAATCAAGCGCTGTATTGCGCAGCTCGTAGTACTTTGGATCCTCCATGATGTCCTCCCGACTGCGGGGACGGGGGAAGTCAATCGACAGCACTTCGCCGATGCCGGCGGCCGGGCCGTTGGTCATCATCACGAGGCGATCGGCGAGAAACAGGGCTTCGTCGATGTCGTGGGTGATCATCAGCACGGTGCATTTCTGGGTGTTCCAGATTGAAAGCAGCTCTTCCTGCAACTCCTCCTTGGTGATCGCATCGAGGGCGCCAAAGGGTTCATCGAGGATCAGCACCTCGGGCCGGATAGAGAGGGCCCGGGCAATCGCCACCCGCTGCTTCATGCCGCCGGAAATCTGGGTGATTTTTTTATCGGCCGCTTCGCTGAGACCGACCATGGCCAGGTGCTCCAGGGCGATCTCGCGCTTCTCGGATTCCGGCAGGCTGGGTTTGACCGAATCGATCGCCAGGTGCACGTTTTCGTAGGCGGTCATCCAGGGCAGCAGAGCGTAGCCCTGGAACACCACCATCCGGTCCGGGCCGGGCTTGGTGATCGGCTTGCCTTCCAGCAGCACTTGGCCGGAGGTGGGGGTGGCGAAGCCAGACACCATGTTGAGCAGGGTGGATTTGCCGCAGCCGGAGTGGCCGATCACGCAGACAAATTCACCCTTGGCGACCTCAAGGTTGATGTTCTCCAACACCACATAGGGGCCCTGCTGGGTGGTGTATTCCTTACCGAGCTGCTCAAAGCGCAGCAGGGGAGAGGGAGCAACTAATGCAGGATCAGACCGATGGAATTGAGAGTTTGTCGTTGTCATGGTATTTGGGAAAGTTAGCTATGCAGAACAGCAGACGTATGCGCTGGTGTGGGGCTCAACCCATCAGGGCACGGGGTACCCCGATCGGGATCTCGGCCACACTGAAATCCCGGTGAACAGAAACCTCATTGAGATAGCCGATCGGATCCTCCGTGTTAAACGCACGGCCATCGAACAGGTCGATGGCGCCGCGCTGGTACGACACCTCCTCGAAGCCAAGTTCGCGGGCGGCGGTGCTGAACACCCCTACGGCGCAGATCCGCTCGAGGATCTCTACGTAGTTGCGCGGGAAGGGAATCTCGGCCCAGCGGGCCAACTGAGTGATGATCCAGAGGTGTTCACTGCGGCTGGGGCGATTCACCCCGGGGCCGAAGAAGAGGTGATGGGGCACGGTGGCATTGCCGTCGGCAGTGATTTCGCTGAACCAGATCACCTCCTTCTTCATGCCCAGGTAGCGGCGATTGCTGAGCAGCTCGCTCAGCTCGGGCCAGTGCTGGGGCTGGGCGCAGTAGGCGCAGGCCTCCAGCAGGGCCTTCACCAGGGCGATGTGGGTGTTGGGGTAGGCCAGGGCCCAGTCCTCCCGCACCCCCAGCACCTTGCCGGGGTGACCCGGCCAGATCGCCAGGTCGCCGGCCACGGTGAAGCCATGGCCGTCGGCCACGGCCCGATCGAGCCAGGGAGCGCCGATGCAGAAGCCATCGATGCTGCCGTCCTTGAGGTCGGCGAGCATCTGGGCCGGCGGCAGGGTCTGCAGGTGCACGTCGCGGTCGGGATCGATCGCGTTGGCCGCTAGCCAGTAGCGCAGCAGCAGGTTGTGCATCGAGGCCGGATGCACGATGCCGAGGGTGTGGGGTTCGCGGTTGTGGCTCTGCAGCCAGGCGCGGTAGTCGTCCACGTTGTGGACGCCGGCCTCGGCGAGCCGACGGGCCAGGGTGATGCCGTTGCCGTTGCGGCTGAGGGTGAGGGCACTGACAACGGGTGTCGGCTGATCACCATGGCCCCCCGCCGTCATCCAGGCGGGCATACCCGAAGGCATCAGGGCCGCATCGAGGGTGCGGTCAAGCAGGCCATCGGTGACGCCGCGCCAGCTGGTTTCCCGCACCAGTTGCACTTCATCGAGGCCGTGTTTGGCGAACAGGCCCTTGGCCTCGGCCACCGCCAGCGGCGCGCAGGCCGCCAGGGGCACGAAACCAAGATCGAGATTCACCTTCTCCAGGCCATGCCTGGCCAGCACCTTGTGGGGCTTGGCCTGCCACTGCTTCACCCGCTTCTGGCGGTTGAGAAAGTAGATGATCTCCGAACGCAGGCTGTAGTAGCTCGGGTGGTGCACCACATTCATCCGCTGGCGGGGCCGGGGGATGTCCACCTCCAAGATGCCGCCGATCTTTGAGCCGGGACCGTTGGTGAGCATCACGATGCGGTCGGAGAGGAGCACCGCCTCATCGACGTCGTGGGTCACCATCACGGCGGTGAGCTGGTGCTCGTTGCAGATCTGCATCAGCTTCTCCTGCAGATTGCCGCGGCTGAGGGCATCGAGGGCACCAAAAGGCTCATCGAGCAGCAGCAGCTTGGGCTTGATCGCCAGGGCGCGAGCGATGGCCACCCGTTGGCGCATGCCGCCGGAGAGTTCGCGGGGCAGCTTGTGGCCGGCATGGCCCAGCCCCACCATGGCGATGTGCTCATCGATCAGGGCAGTGCGCTCGCCAGCGGGGAGATTAGGCATCACCTCATCGATGGCCAAGGCGATGTTCTGCTGCACAGTGAGCCAGGGCAGCAGCGAGTAGTTCTGAAACACCACCATCTTGTCGGGGCCAGGGCGCTTGACGGTTTCGCCAGCCACCAGCA
>JBBASD010000040.1:0-16454 GCA_040399485.1 Cyanobium sp.
GCTGTATTGAAATGGGGGGGAAGACACAAATGCCAACTTGAAGGAGTTGGGGCAGAGGGGCATTTAAGCAGCTTTTTCTCACCGTTCCTCGAACCAGATATCAGCCAATCAAGCGCGACCTCCGCTTCGGCAGCATCTTCTGCATAGGAAACCGTCTGGGTCGAGCCAGGCACGATGCAGCGTCCCTTCGTCAATCTTGTAAATTTATCACTGCTTCTCCTAGCCGCGCAAGCTTCATTTTAATCACCCGCCTCAGGGCAGGCAGCTTTAGAGCAAAGCTCAACATTGATCAAGCGTAGACCTGCCGTGTGGAATGACCTTGACATTGATATCTGGGATATCTGGGGGCGCTTTGCACTGATTTGGTAGCCGGCTCTAGCGCTGCCACCACCTCACCGTGAAGCATCTCACCTGCTGGGGTGATTGCGTGCACTGCACTCCCATGCGGAATAGGCCCCGCGCTGGATGGCATCGGCGCTGAGATGCCCCAGTCCCAGGAGCAAGGGTTCGCCAGCAAGGCCATGGGCAGGCTGCTCGTTGCTTGGGCCAGCCTTTGCTCATCACTGGTTCCGCCGCCGCGGAGGGCCCTCCAGCAGCAGACCCAGCACCTTCCCCAGGGCGCTTTGCTGGTCAAAGCTGTCACTGCACCAGTATCTAGATCAAACTGAGACTCCCCGCCACGCCGCCTGGGATTTGATCAAAGCGTTGGGCGGCCTCAACAAGCGCTGCGGTCAGCCGCCCTAGCAGCGGTGGGCGGCGGCGCGAATTTACGGCATGAATTCGGCCTGGGCCCAGGATCCGGGAGCCAAGGTGGTCGATGAAACGGGTCTTCTGAATCTGCTGCAAGGGGCTCAGCGCCTTAGGAAATCCAGCTTCGGTGCGGCTGGACAATCCATTTGTGCTGCTGGACGAACTCTCCGCGAAGAATCGGCGACAACCCAGCAAGATGGTTGAGCTCGTCTGACTCGTGGGACAGGCCTCGCGACAGAGCTTCCTACCCTCCATGGCCCTAGATACCCAACCCGATAGCGACGTGACCCTTTCGGTCCAAAGCCCCAGTCCAGGCCGAAGCTGGTTCATACCCGACGTTGACACCCCAGATCCGAATCCTGCTCTGTTGCCAAACTGGGTTGATAGCATTGAACCAGGGTTGTGGCGACAACTTGCCCGCCACCAGCTCCTGCTGCCCCTGCTGCGCCAGGAGGTGATCAGCCGCGCTGTATCGCAAGTGCAGCTCCCGGCCGAGCAGCAGCAGCAAGCGCTGCAAGCCTGGGCCGCCCGCAAGGGCATCCGCACACCTGAGCAGCTGGCGGCTGTTTGTCGATCTGAAGCGCTGACAGAAGAGGATGTGCAGATTCAGGCCCAGCTGCCTCTGCGGGTAGCCCAGCATTGCCGGGAGCATTTTCTGCATCGGGCTGAGCAACGCTTTTTAGCCCGCAAACACCAGCTTGACCAGGTTGTTTACAGCCTGTTGAGGGTCGAGAGCGGCTCCCTGGCCCAGGAGCTTTATCTACGCATCGCCGAGGGGGAAGCCGATTTCGCCGAACTCGCCTCCCAATACGCTAAGGGACCGGAACAGACCACCCGTGGCGTAGTGGGGCCGGTTCCCATTCTTCAGGCCCACCCCGCCCTGGCCGAACGGCTGCGTACCTCCAGGCCTGGCCAATTGAGCCCGCCTCTCCAAATCGAGCAGTGGTGGCTTGTGGTGCGTCTGGAGGTGATGAAGCCCGCCACCTTTGACGACGCCATGCAAGAGCGCATGGGCCGGGAACTCTTTGAGGAATGGGTCGAAGAGCAGGTCAGCCAACTGTTGACGATGAGGGAGAAGGCATGACCACCTCTTATCCCGCCCAGATCGAAACCCTGGGGCAGCAGGTTCCCTTCAACCTCCTGTTGCCCCCTGAGCAATCACGCCTGCTGGGGGCCGCCAGCTTGCAACGCTTTGAGGAGGGCGATCCCCTCAGCACGGATCTGGCCATCGGCGATAAGGTATTGGTGATACTGGAAGGCGAAGCCAGACTTCTTGGCCAAAGGGGTAATCGACCCTTCACCTTGGAACGCTTGAGGGCCGGTTCCCTGGTTGGTTTGGTGTCGCTGCTGCGGGTTGATGCCTGCGAACAGGTGACGGCCGCCACACCGATTTTGGCCGCTGCCCTGCCGGATGCCTTGGTGTTGGAGTGGCTGAAACAGAACCCTGACTTCAGCGACTGGGTCAGCAGCCAGCTGTGGACCGCCGAATTGAACAGTCTGCTGCTCAAGCGAGAAGCGGCCGCCAGTTCGGCCAAGCTCTTGGACCATGCCCACTGGCGGCAGCGCCTCAGTCAGCTCAGGGACCATACCCGCCCCCTGCAACCCAACCGGGGCATCGTTGCCCAACTGAAGCCGGGTGAAAGCCTGGTGCTTGGCAGCGCCAATGTGGATGGCCAACCAATCGGCACGACCCTCAATCCCGAAGCCCCCTTACCCCAGCCCCGACCACCGCTACCGCTGAGGTTGCTCGCCCTGGCCCCCGGCGCACTGGATGTCGAGCCTGCAACGCCCCAGCTCCCTGGCGCCGCAACGGCGCCTCTAACCGGGGCTCCTGCAGTGGGCGCTGCTGTCGCCGCTCCGGAGCGGGGCGCTCAGCCCCTGCCCACCAGCCTTGACCTGGGCCAGAACGACCCGAGCCGTGGGCTGCAGCTGGTGCGTGCCCGGGGCGTGGCTGAAGAGACGCTTGCCTGCTTCCAGATGCTGGGCAAGCTGATGGATCTGCCCTATCGCCGCGATGCCATCGACAAGGTGTTGCAGGAAAAGCTGCGCCGTGGCCAGAAACCGGATCTGCAATTCTGCGGCCAGATTGCCGCCATGCTCGGGCTCCTGGTCAGTGGCGCCCGGGTGCAGGCTGGTTCGGCGACCCGCCTGATCACCCCCTGCCTGGTGGTTTGGAAGGACAGCTTCGCTTTGGTCACCCGCAGCAATGGCCGCGGCCTGCGGTTGGCTTCTCCGGCCGATGGCTGGGTCGAGCTGAGCCCAGCTGACATCCAGGAGCGTTTTCCAGATGGGCTCGAGTTGTTGCTGCTGGAGCGCAGCACCGCCACCCCCGGGCGCCGCTTCGGACCGGGTTGGTTCTGGCCGGCCCTGCGTCGTTATCGGGGCATGTTGCTGCAGGTGCTGTTGGCTTCCTTCGTTGTGCAGCTGTTCAGCCTGGCGAATCCCTTGCTGATCCAGGTGATCATCGACAAGGTGATCGCCCAGCGCAGCATGGACACGCTGCAGATCCTGGGGCTGGCCCTGGTGGTCGTCACGCTGATGGAAGGCGTGATTGGCAGTCTGCGCACTTTCCTGTTTGCCGACACCACCAACCGCATCGATCTGCGGTTGGGTTCCGAGGTGATTGACCACCTTTTACGCCTGCCACTTGGCTATTTCGACCGTCGGCCCGTGGGCGAACTGGGCACCCGGATTGCTGAACTGGAGAAGATCCGCAATTTCCTCACCGGCCAGGCCCTGATCACGGTGCTCGATGCCCTGTTCTCGGTCATCTATATCGCCGTGATGCTTATTTACAGCGTCATGCTCACCGCTGTGGCCCTGGCGGTCTTGCCAATTCAGATTGCTATCACAGCGCTGGGAGCTCCCCTGTTCAGGCGGCAGTATCGCCAGGCGGCCGAAGAAAATGCCCGTACCCAAAGTCACCTCGTGGAGGTGATCACCGGCATCCAGACGGTCAAGGCTCAGAACGTGGAGATGGTGAGCCGCTGGCGCTGGCAGGACTTCTATTCCCGCTACATTGCCCGCACCTTTGAGAAAACAATCACGGGCACCTTCCTCAATGAATCCAGCCAGGTCCTACAGAAACTCTCCCAGCTCCTTGTGCTTTGGGTGGGGGCTTCGATGGTGCTTAAGGGAGAACTCACCCTCGGCCAGTTGATCGCCTTCCGGATCATCAGTGGCTATGTCACCCAGCCGATTCTGCGCCTTTCTTCCATCTGGCAGTCTGTGCAGGAACTGAGGGTGTCTTTTGAACGGCTGGCTGACGTCGTAGATACTCCGGAAGAATCCAGTGAAGCCGATAAGGCCAACATCCCCTTACCCCCGATCGCAGGGGATGTGCTTTTTGAAAATGTCAGCTTTGCCTTCGCCCCGGGTACGCCACCGGTGCTGAGCAACATCGATCTGCATGTGCCAGCCGGCACCTTTATCGGCATTGTGGGCCAAAGCGGTAGCGGCAAGAGCACGCTGATGAAATTGCTGCCGCGCCTCTATTCCCCCGACAGCGGTCGCATCCTGATCGACCGCTATGACATCGACAAGGTCGAGTTGTACTCCCTGCGCCGCCAGGTGGGCATAGTGCCCCAGGATCCTCTGTTGTTTTCAGGCACGGTCAGCGACAACATTGCGCTTACCAACCCTGACGCCTCCAGCGATGCCATTGTGCAAGCGGCCACAATCGCCGCTGCCCACGATTTCATCATGACCCTGCCCTCCGGCTACAGCACACCGGTTGGGGAAAGGGGAGCCTCCCTCTCGGGGGGCCAACGTCAGCGCATCGCCATCGCCCGCAGCCTGCTGAGCAATCCGCGCCTACTGGTGATGGATGAGGCCACCAGCGCTCTCGACTACGACACCGAACGCCAGGTTTGCGACAACCTGCAGCAAGCGATGCAGGGTTGCACTGTTTTCATGATCACCCACCGCCTCAACACGATCAAACGGGCCGACCGCATCGTGTTCATGCACCAGGGATCGATTGTCGAAACCGGCACCCATGACGAACTGATGGCCCTGCGGGGCCGCTACTACGCCCTCTTCCGGCAACAGGACAACAACTGATGGCCCTTCCCGTCCTTCCCAGCCCCCCCGCCCAGGAGCCCAACCTCAAGCCTGATCCGGATTCACACTCGTTGCGATTTAACGAGAGTGAAGATCTTGTGCTGAATCAATCACGCTCCTGGGCCAGAGCCATCACCTGGTGCTTGATGGGAGTTACGGCCTTTGGGCTGGCCTGGGTGGCCCTGGCCAAAACCGAAGAGATCGTTACCGCCCCAGGCAAACTTGAGCCCCTGGGTGCTGTCAAAGAAGTGCAGATGCCGGTTGGTGGTGTGGTGGAACAAGTGCTGGTAAAGGAAGGCCAGCAAGTGAGCAAGGGACAAATATTGCTGAGACTGGATACGGAAACAACCCGTGATCGGCAGCAAAGCATGGTAAAAAGTATCGCTTATAAAGAGCAGCAAGTCCTTCTCAAACGCGAGGAACTATTCCGTTATCTTGATACCAATAGCACCGAGCAGCGGGTTCTCGCCGAAAGCTTGGTTCTTGAGACCGAAATCCTTTCTAGGTTAGAGGTCTTGAACAAGGAGGGAGCCACCGCTGAACTTCAGTACCTGGGGCAGCGCCAGAAGGTTCAGGAGGTGCGGGGCAAGCTGGATGAGTCGCGGATGGATCGGCTTCGTCAACAGGCTCTCCTGATGCAGGGAATCCGGCAGCTACAGAGCGAGCTGACTGATTTACGCAGCAAATTGATCGAACTCAACGTCAACATCCGCTACCAAGAAATCAAGGCACCTGAATCGGGGGTGGTATTTGAACTCAAGTCACGGGCCAAGGGATTTGTCGCCCAGACCAGTGAACCGGTGATGAAGATTGTGCCGTTTGATCGACTCGAAGCGCGGGTGGAAGTACCCAGTCGGGAGATCGGTTTTGTCTCCATTAATAAGCCAGCCGAGATCAGCATTGATTCTTTTCCTGCCTCCGATTTCGGCGTCTTGCATGGCACCGTGCGTCGCATCGGCTCCGATGCCCTGCCACCGGACCAGATGAAGACGTTCTACCGCTTCCCCGTGGACATCAAGCTGGATGCCAAAAGCTTGGTGCCCTGCCCGGACAGCACAGATTCCGATCAAAAAGTCTGTTTCAAACCAAGTAAAGGCAATGTCCTGCCCCTGCAAGTGGGTATGTCCTTGACGGCTAATATCAAGTTGCGCAAGGTGACCTACCTGCAATTGTTGATGCAAAATTTCCGCGACAAAGCGGAATCTCTGCGTCGCATCTGATGACAAAGCCTGCGCCAATCCTGCCCGCCAACATCGCCCGCTGGATCAAGACCGACTGCGGTCGATCCCAATACTTGGAACTGGCCGCACGGCCGGGACCCCTTGCCAGGCTACGGCTGGCTTGGTTCTTGTTGATCGCCGGGCTGCGCGACTGGCGCCTGGCGGATCGGCCCTAGGGCCAACCAAGCCCTCAATCTTCCGCAAGGGCTCGCCTTGCTGCCCGGTTCACCAGCCAAACCGAGGCGATGGTGGCCCCAATCCCAGCCAGCCGCAATCCCCAGGTTGCCGGATCTGCTTGACCGGCAAGCACCGTGCCGAAACGGGCCACATCGCCGGCCAGGGCCCCAAGGGCACAAAACAACACGGTGCCCGGCAAGATGCCGATCAAGCCCAGGCAGTAATCCCGCAAACTCACCTCACTGAGGCCGTAGGCCAGATTGAGCAGGCTGAAGGGAAAGGCGGGAGAAAGGCGGGTCAGTAAAACCAATCTGAGACCCTCACGGCTGACCGCCTGCTCAACGGCAAGCCATTTGGGAGCGGCGGCTAAACGGCGGCGTGCCCACTCCCGCAACCAACTGCGACCGAGCAAAAAGACGGCAATTGCCCCCAGGCTTGCCCCAACGAAGACCACCAAGCTGCCTAGCAGGGTTCCGTACAGGGCCCCGGCCAACATCGAAGCCCATACCCCCGGCAGCAAAAGAGTGACCCAAAGGGCATAGAAGGGAACAAACAGGGCGGCACCGGCTGGGCTTTGCAGCAGGGGCAACCAGGGGGCAAGCAGTTCCGACATCACAAAATCATGGCAGTCCACTGTCCTAGCCTGCACTAAGTATTCAACGCTGGTGCATGGCCCGATTGCGGCAGCGAGCGGCTTCCCCCCGCGGCAAAGCCAACCCGCCCCGGCGGCGACGCAGCCGGGCCAGCAGCAGCTTTAAACAACCAGGCACGCCGGTCTTTATTGGGGATCAGCGGCTGGAAAACGCCATTCTCGACATTATCGTTTATAGCAGCGAAACCAGTCGGGAAACCCGGGGAGTGCCCCTGCAGGAGTGCCTGCCTTCGCTTGATCTTGCCCACGATGGGGCGAGTATTACCTGGGTCAATGTCAACGGCATCCACGATGTCGGATTGATTGAAGCCCTTGGGGAACACTTCGCACTGCATCCGATGACGATCGAAGATATTGTCAATACAGCTCAGAGGCCCAAGTGGGATGTAATTTCAAACTACGGCATGTTGGCGCTGAAGATGCTGGACATGGATGCTAATAAGGAAAGCGTACGCATAGAACACGTCAGCCTGATTCTGGGGTCGAGTTGGGTGATCTCCTTTCTGGAAGACGAGGGTGATGTTTTCGAATCCGTGCGCCAGGCTATCCGGACAAATGCTGGTCGCATTCGACGCATGGGCGCTGATTACCTTCTGTTTTGCCTTGTTGATGCAGTCGTAGACCATTATTTTCTCGTCGTCGAGCACATCGGCGACAAGGTGGAGATCCTGGATGACCGACTCCTATTGGACCCCCGTCAAGATGACATTCAGGTTCTGCATCGCTTCAAGCGGGATCTGCTCAGTCTGCGGCGAGCCGTCTGGCCATTGCGGGAGGTTCTTAGTGCGGTGTCAAAGGAAGAATCGCCACTGTTACACAGTGAGACGAAAGTGTTCTGGCGTGATCTCTATGACCATTGTATCCAGGTAATTGATATTGTCGAAACCGCAAGGGACACTCTGTCTAGCATGCATGATACCTATCTTTCAAGTATCAGCAATCGCATGAATGAAATCATGAAAGTGTTGACGATTTTCTCATCAATCTTCATGCCGATTACTTTTATTGCCGGGGTCTATGGCATGAATTTTCAATACATGCCAGAGCTGGCCTGGAAGCCGGCCTATTTCATCACCCTGGCGGTTATGGCCTTGATTGCCATCAGCATGGCCTTGTATTTTCGCCATCGCCGTTGGATCTAGTCAAAAGCTAAGGCCCACCGCAGGCACCCTTGAACCCTCAAGACTTCTGGGGGTCAGTAGCCAGAAACAGGCGCACCACCCGTTCCGCCGCATCGGCCAGCAGGGCCGGACTGGCCGCCATCGCCGCCTCCAGGCTCATGGGGCCCGGCACCAGGGACACCATGCTGGTGACGCCCATGGCATAGAGAGCCCCAGTGCCCTCCCCCAGGGCTCCGGCAATCACCACCAGGGGTACGCCCGCCTGGCGGCAGCGGCGTGCCACAGCGGCGATGGTCTTGCCGCGCAAGGTCTGGCCATCCAGGCGCCCCTCCCCACTCAGCACCAGGGACGTGCCCGCCAGGTGGGTCTCGAAAGCGCAGGCCTCCAGCACCAGGTCAATGCCGCTGCCCGGCGTTGCCCCCAGCAAGCCGATCAGGGCGGCGCCCAGTCCACCGGCCGCCCCGGCCCCGGGGAGCTGCCTGAGGCTGCGGCCACAGGCGGCCTCGATCGGCCCGATCGCGGCCGCCGTCCCCGCCTCCAGCTCGGCGACGATGGCGGCCGTAGCGCCTTTTTGGGGTCCATAAACGGTGGCCGCTCCGCTGGGCCCCAGCAGCGGGTTGTCCACATCGGCTGCCAGGGCTATGGAGCAGCCGGCCAAGGCCGGCAGCAGGTCCTTCAGATCCACGCTCGCCACCTCAGCCAGGGCTGCGCCTGTCATCACCTGCTCGATCAAGGAGCCATCGGCGCGCCGAAAGCGAACCCCCAGGGCCTGGGCCAATCCGGTGCCCAGGTCGTGGCTGGCCGAACCGCCGACCCCAATGATGAGATGGCGGGCCCCGCTGGCCAGGGCGGCGGCCACCAGTTCACCTGTGCCGTAGGTGGTGGTGTGGCGGGGGTCGCGCTGGTCTGGAGGCAAAAGGGGCAACCCGGAGGCCGCCGCCATCTCGATAACGGCGGTATGGCCGCCAGCAAGCAGCCCAAAGCTGGCCAGCACCTTGGCCCCCCCGGGCAGCGGACCGCTCACCCAGCGGTGCAGCAGGCGGCCGCCGCTGGCTGCCACCAGGGCGGCGGTGGTGCCCTCACCGCCATCGGCCAGGGGCAAGGCCACACAGTTGGCGTCAGGCAGGACCCGCTTCACCCCAACCATCAGGGCCTTGCAGACCTGTTCAGCGCTGAGGGAACCCTTGAAGGAATCGGGAGCCAGCAGGATCTTCATGGCTGCTGGGGCTGGGGAAAGGGTTTGGGGCGCCAGGAATTGTGTATCTGTTATCACCATCGACGCCGAACCGGCGCCCGTAGGGTCCGCGCGCCGCTGCCCAACTCCGCATGACCCTATCTCCCATCAGTGCTGTCTTGATTGCGGCCAAACGCCGCCAGGGATTGAGCTTTGCGGAGCTGGGCGAACGCCTCGGCCGGGATGAAGTCTGGGTGGCAAGCCTGCTGCACGGCCAAGCCACCGCCTCAGAGCAGGAGGCGGCGGTGTTGATCGATGCCCTGGGCCTGGAGCCCGAAGTGGCCCAGACCCTGACGAGTTACCCCATCAAGGGGGCCCTGGATCCGTTGATCCCGACCGATCCGCTGCTGTATCGCTTCTACGAAATTTTGCAGGTGTATGGATTGCCCCTCAAGGACGTGATCCAGGAAAAATTTGGTGATGGCATCATGTCGGCGATTGATTTCACCCTCACGGTGGAGAAAGAAACCCCAGCGGCTGGGGATCGCGTCGTCGTGACCATGAATGGCAAATTTCTGCCCTACAAGAAATGGTAGGTTTATATCTATAGGCCCGACGATCGGCTCGCCAGAGGCCAAGACTGCTCCTCTTCACTGGCGGCCTTGCTGCTGACAATTTAGCTATCTTGATTTTAGTAATCGAGGATGTTAATGGCGCGAGCGGCGATCACCGCCAGGGTGAGCAACGAAACGGCGCTTTCGGCCATCATCAGCACCATGGCGCGGCCCCTTAGCGGCACGGCGCCGGTGGGGCTGAAGGCGGTGGCATTGCAATAGGCCAAAAACAGATAGTCCAGAAAGCCAGGCCGCCAGGAGTCGCCGCCCGCCTCGGGCAGGTCTTGCTGGGGAAAATGCCAGTCCGCTTGCGGCGCATGCTCCTGGCGCCTTAACTCGGGTCCGCCCTGGTCGCCATGCCAGTAGGCGACAGCAAAGAGGATGACATTGCTGACCCAAAGGGCCAAACCGGAGGCCAGCAGTTCCCGGGCCCCCAATTGATCGCCGCCAAATAAAAGGGTCTTGATCAACTTGTACAGGTTGGCGCTTTCCATCGCCATCGAGGCGATTAAAAAGATCGAAACCAGCTTCCTTTCCCAGCTCAACCAGCGCCGCCCCCCGCCCGAAAGGGCCACCGCCAGAATGGGCAGCATGCCAACCAGCATGAAGGCCGCATCCACCCCCACCGGCACGAGACGAAAGCGGTTGGGTAGGGCCATCAGCAGCCCCCCCATGACCAGCACCGCCAGAATGGCCGGCCAACGGGGCTCTATGGCTGCCGTTGGCTGCTGGCCAGGCCGCAGGGGTGGGCTTGACATGGAGCCAGAGCCTGGCGTGGATGGGGGCACGGTGAAGAGGCGAGGGATCCCAGCACAGGATTAAAGGATGGGCTGGCCCGAGGGCGGGATGATCGAGTGGCGATGCCGGGTCCCAGCTCTGTCGCTGAGGCACGTGAATGGACAAACGCTTTGCATTGATCCCCCCGGCCACTCCTAACCTTGTTAACCCAACTGCTCAAGCAGCCATCGGCCGCCGCCGTAGCAACTCGGGGCAATCGAACGCCCAGTGGTTCCAGGTTCTTGGCATTGAAGTTGGCGCGGCCGGCCATGCTGAAAATAGTGAGGAGGCGTGGAACGGGCTGGGGTGATTAGCAAACAGGTGGCGCCCCTGGTGCAGGTGGTGCAAAATTTCGCAGATTGTCCAGCAAAGCCAAATGCCGATCCTTTGGTTATGAAAAGCTGAGAATATCTATCAGGGGTTTATTGTCTACTGAGATATTCTCTGGTTCGTGCCTGCCCTGAAGATCTAAACGCTGGCAAGCCCAAACTGTGCCAAGAGATTAGAGCCGGTGCTAGAGATGGGATCGACAAGGCCGGTATCGGCGCCTGTCCAGCCCCAGCTGGAGTTGAGAGCCCATACATGCACTTGGCCGGTGGGGTTGTAGCGCCAGAGGAGCTTGTTGTTGCCGCCGATGGTTTCAGCGGCCAGCATCTGCCAGGTGGAGCTGGTGTTGCCAGGGCTGGTGGGAGAGCCGAGGTAGGTGATGGGCGTCGTGGTGTTGCCAACGCTGACGAAGGCCTGAGAGGTGCTGATATGGCGTCCGAGGCTGGTGTTGCCCAGCGATTCGATCGAGGTGAGGGGCGCACCGATGATCGAATCGCTGTTGAGATCAAGCTGAAAGGAAGATTCCAGTCCCCAGCCGGCGCTGGAGTTGGCATCAACAAGACCCGTATCGGCGCCTGTCCAGCCCCAATTGGAATCCAGCGTCCATATGTGGACTTGGCCGGTGGGGTTGTAGCGCCAAAGGAGCTTGTTGGTGCCGCCGATGGTTTCAGCGGCCAGCATCTGCCAGGTGGAGCTGGCAGTGCCAGAGCTGGAGGGTGAGCCGAGGTAGGTGATGGGCGTCGTGTAGTTGCCTACGCTGACGTAGGGCTGGGCGGTGCTGAAATGGCGGCCGAGACTGGTGTTGCCCTGTGATTCGATCGGGATGAGGGGCGCACCGAT
The DNA here is from genome assembly GCA_040399485.1 of Cyanobium sp. Lineage (GTDB taxonomy): Bacteria > Cyanobacteriota > Cyanobacteriia > PCC-6307 > Cyanobiaceae > Cyanobium. Next base: position 11,715 of record JBBASD010000040.1, read on the forward strand.
GAGCGTATCGCCGTTGAGATCTAGATGGAAGGAAGACTCCAGCCCCCAGCCGGCGCTGGAGTTTGCATCAACAAGACCCGTATCGGCGCCTGTCCAGCCCCAATTGGAATCCAGCGTCCATACGTGGACTTGGCCAGTGGGGTTGTAGCGCCAGAGGATCTTGTTGCTGCCGCCGATGGTTTCGGCGGCCAGCATCTGCCAGGTGGAACTGGCGTTGCCAGGGCTGGTCGGGGTGCCGAGGTAGGTGATGGGCGTCGTGGTGTTGCCTACGCTGACGTATGTTTGGCCATCTCGACCTCGCAACAGGGCAGAATTACCATGATTTTCAATTGCGAAGTCGTCATTGAGGATCCTTGCTACAACCGCTGACGTGGAATCGATGCTGTAAACGCTGCCTGCGGCGAGGGTGAGGGCAACGGTTTCATCAGCTTCGATCGTGGTGTCCGTAGTGGGATCTATCGTGACGGTTGCGGTAGTGGATCCAGCGGCGAAGCTCACTGTCTTGATGGCTGGTGTAACGGCAATGCCGGTGTAATCGATGCCGTTGGTGGCCGTGCCACTCACGGTGTAGTTCACCGTCAGAGCTGAGGTTGTGGGTCCGGTTCGCGAGAAGGTGTAAATAAGATTTTCTGTGCCATCTTCTGTGACACCAGCGGTGGGTGCCATCGCCAGGGTAATGATGGGAAGAGTATTATCAAGAATCAATCGATCATCGGTGAACGGATTAGCGAATGCCACCACCCCTTTTAAAACAGTTGGTTCATTGCCGCCATCATCACCATTGCCACCCCATGCCTCCACACTGCCATCGCTCTTGAGGGCTGCAAAGCATCCGCCACTAGAGAAGATCTGAGTGACACCACTCAGGCCTGAGGGTGCCAGACCACCATAAAAATAATTGCCCCAAGCCACCACCGTTCCATCTTTCTTGAGAGCAGCAAAGGAATATCCGTTGGAAAAAATCTGAGCAACGTTATTCAAGCCTTGCGGTACAAGGCCTCCAGAATTTTGATCCCCCCATGCGACAACTGTTCCGTCGGTCTTGAGCGCAGCGAAGGCTCTTGAGGTAGAGAAGATCTGAGCAACACCCGTTAGGCCAGTTGGGGCCGAGCCACCATATATTCCCTCCCCCCAGGCCACGACACTACCATCGGCGGTAAGGGCTGCAAATGCATATTCATTGGAATAGATTTGAATGATACCACTAAGGCCATAAGGTGCCGTACCACCGTTTCCATATTTGCCCCATGCCACAACGGTGCCATCGTTCTTGAAGGCTGCGAAAGCGCCACCACTCGAATAGATCTTAGTGACACCACTAAGGCCTGCTGGAACCGTGGAGTCGTTGAGCCAGCCCCATGCCACCACAGTGCCATCACTTTTAAGAGCCGCAAAGGCATCATCAGTAGCACTGATTGCAATCACATCTTTCAAGCCTAATGGGATGTCGGCAAAAGAACCCCAACTAACGACACTACCATCGTTTTTTAACGCTGCAAAGGAATAACGAGTGGAATAAATCTCTTTAACTTCTGTTAAATTAGACGGGGCACTACCACCCCAATAGGAAGCGCCCCAGGCGATAACACTTCCATCACTCTTGAAACCTGCAAAAGCAAATGATGTGGAGAAGATTTGGGTAACGCCGGTCAATCCTGTTGGTAGCGAGACATCATAAAATTCACTTTTATTACCCCAATCAACGACTGTTCCATCAAACCTGAGGGCTGCAAAGATAGTACCATTAGAGTAAATCTGTGAGACATCGGTCAGCCCTGAAGGTGCCGTACCGCCATATCGACTATCACCCCATGCAACTACACTGCCATCGTTCTTAATGACAGCAAAGGCTCTCACATTGAGACGCTCACCCGACCAGGAACTACTATCTTTCACTGACACTGCAACCCCTTCGGCCGTTATCGTAGCCGTGGCCATTTGGTGTGCAGCTGTTATACCATAGAGCGTTGAGGCATCTATCCTGGCAATAATCGTTTCACCCGGATCAATTAGTGTCCCATCCGCTAATGCTGGTAGCGCTAGTTGGGCCGTAGAACTCCCTGCCTGGAAGGTGATATTACCGGTGGTCATTCCGGTGTAGTCCAAACCTGCCTGGGCAGTGCCAAACAGCCGATAGCTCACCGTAAGCGGGTCAGACGTATTACCAGTGCGGCTAAAGCGAAACACCACCGGACTTCCATCAGCTTCGTTGCCATTAGCCAGGGAGACAACAGAAATCCAATTGGTGATGGGCTTCAGCAGTAGATGATCATCGGTGAGTGGATTTGCAAAGCCGACTACACCGTTCAGGCCAGCTGGTGCTGTGCCGCCATAACTGCTATTACCCCATGCAACAACGCTGCCATCGCTCTTGAGGGCTGCAAAAGCATCGTCACCATTAGAGAAAATCTGTGTGACACCGGTCAGTCCTACAGGCGCATTACCACCATAACTGCCATCTCCCCATGCAACTACACTGCCATCGTTCTTGAGGGCTGCAAAGGCATAAGTATTCGAATAGATTTGAGTAACACCACTTAATCCTGCTGGTGATAAACCTCCAAATTCGCGATCACCCCAAGCGATGACACTGCCATCATTCTTGAGAGCTGCAAAAGCAGATGATGTGGAGAAGATTTGTGTGACCCCGGTCAATTCTGGAGGTGCTGTGCCGCCAAATAGGGTCTCGCCCCAGGCGACGACGCTGCCATCGTTTTTGAGGCCTGCAAAGGCAAATACAGTAGAAAAAATCTGATTGATGCTGCTTAATCCAGTCGGTGCTGAACCTCCATAACTGCTATTACCCCATGCAACGACGCTGCCATCGCTCTTCAATGCTGCAAAAGCATCGTTACCGTTGGAGAAGATCTGTGTGACACCGGTTAGCCCTGCCGGCGCAGTGCCACCATAGTAACTATCACCCCATGCAACCACGCTGCCATCGCTTTTGAGAGCTGCAAAGGCATAGGTATTCGAATAGACTTGGGTAACTCCACTCAATCCTATCGGTGCGATACCACCATAAAAACTATCTCCCCAAGCAATGACACTACCGTCGCTTCGGAGGGCTGCAAAAGCTAATGATGTGGAGAATATCTGTTTGACAGCGCTTAAGCCCAGCGGTGCCGTGCCTCCATAACTACTATCACCCCATGCAACGACGCTGCCGTCGTTATTGAGGGCTGCAAAGGCATAGGCATTTGAATAAATTTCGTTAACGTCACTCAAACCTGTTGGCGCAATACCGCCATAGCGGTAATCACCCCAAGCAACGACACTGCCATCGGTTTTCAGGGCTGCAAAAGTACCGTCACCCGAATAGATCTGCGATACGCCACTCAATCCTATCGGTGCGATACCACCATAAAAGCTATCTCCCCAAGCGATAACAGTGCCGTCGCTTTTGAGGGCTGCAAAGGCGTAAGAATTACTGTACTCACCTGATGAACCAATAAACTGACCTGCCTTTATAGACACCACAATACCTTCTGCCGAGATCGTGGCCGTGGCCGTTTGCTGGCCAGGTGTGATGGCATAGGTACCGGATGGGCTGATTTGGGCAATGATCGTTTCGCCAGGATCGATCACGACGTCGGCTAGGGCCGGTAAGGAAAGGGTTGCAGAAGAACTTCCCGCTGCAAAGTTGACTGTGCCCGTTGTGGCACCGCTATAGTCGCTACCTGCTGTGGCAGTGCCAAACAAACGATAGTTAACACTTAGGGGGCTTGATGTGACACCACTGCGTTGAAAATTAAAGGCAACTGGACTACCGTCAGATTCATTGCCGTTGGTAAGAACAGTTACGGAAACCTTTGCTAAAACAGCTTGCTCAACTCGAAAAGTCTGACCTCCAATGAACAACTGATCCTGGTCGTTGTCTGATTCAATCAATGCAATTTGATCTAGAGATAGTTTCTCACCAGTTAACAGCCTTGTCAAAAGCTCTCCTTCGTCACCAGGCGTATCTGTTTGATTGAGCATGGCATCAAGATGATGTCCAAGCTCTTCTGTCAGAACTAGAAGAACTTGTTCTTTGGGTGCATTTTGCAACCAATCAGCATTCAAAAAGATGCTACCTGTCTCAGCCGCATAGGCAGCCATCGCACCATTCAGGGCTGTAGCTGGAAGCAGCAAGATCTCAGGAATTTCCTTGTAGTCCCCACTGGCCAGCTGAGCCACCAGTTCTTTGAGAGCCTGGGGTTCGTCGCTCAACAGCAGTGATTGCTGGGCAGCGCTGGTCAATCGACCGCTGTAGGCCCAGTCCGTTAGCTGTTCGTGCCACTGGCCCAGAAGGGTAGACAGGAGGAAATGCGGTGTGCTGCTAATCATAAAATGTGAGGAGACTTTAGGAGGAATAGCCACGTTGGGCTAACACCTTAAGGCCATAAGTAATTAGAACAAACTAAAACCTAAAACTGACCCTGTTTCTTTGTCAATATTGACCAATGGTAATCAGGTGGTAATAGGTGTAGTTGCAGCCGCTCATCCCCTGCCACCACAGGCGGCTCTGGCACAGGGGACCAATGGCCATGGCGAGCCTGCTGTTGTCCATCCCCCCAGCATGGATTGGCTGCCGGGCCCAGTGCCTGGGACCTCGGTATCAGCGAGGCATGGTTCCTACCCAAGTACCCCCTTAACCTGGAGATCTCCATCCGTTCAAGCAGCCATCGGCCGCCGCAGCAGCAACTCGGGCCAAACCAATGCCCAGCGCCAGGCGGCCCGCCAGGCGAACCAGGGTTT
>JBBASD010000041.1:0-12605 GCA_040399485.1 Cyanobium sp.
GGCCAACAGGGCCTCATTGATGGAATTCACCTCCCGATCTTCAAAGAAGCCATGGGGGTTGGCCTGTCGTGGTTTGTAGGGCGCATCACCCATGTGCAGTCCACTGCGACGGAAGAGACCGGCCAATAAACTGGTGCCGCTGCGGCCGGCCCCCAAGACGAACAGTCGATCCGAGGCGTCTGCTGCAGGTTGGCACGAATCAAGGGTGGAGGGTATCGGGTCCACCGAATCACCGACTGGGGCTGCCTGGTCAGACTAATCAGGGACCTGTTCGGATTTGGCCATAGCCCAAGATGTCACCCAAGATGGGAGAACCGCAGCGGCTGCGACCCATTCCTCTCTCTGGCGCTGTCAAAGTAGAGCTTTGGAGAAGCGCGTCTTGGCCTGTCGCCGCTGCGGCTGTCGCATGGTCACCAAGGTGGGACGCGGGGGCAACCTGCTGATCTGCAGCGATTGCGGAGTGCCGGTTGAGAACTCTCAGGGTCAACTGCAACACCGCCAACGTCTCTACGCCGCCCTGGCCCTGATTGGCCTGACTCTGGTGGGGGGGATGATCTTCTTTCTGTCGGCGCTGGAAGAACGGCTGGCGCCCTGGTCCACCCAAACGGGTCAAAGCGAGGGCGGCGCCGAAAATGGTGGAGAAAGCCAACGGTTGCCAGAACCAGCATTCCTGGCTCCTGATCCCAAACCCACCCCTTCGATCAGCAGCCCGGCGCTACAAAACAAGCACGCAAAAGCTCAGTCCGTCAGGGAGCTTGGCCTTGGTAAGTCGGATCACTCAACTCTGCCGCTGCCTATGCCTTTGCACCAGCGATCTCAGCCAGGGGACCATCGTCCTAAGCCCTAACAGCAGCAGCACACAGGCGCTCAGCCAACCGCTGATCGGCCCCAAGGCTGCGAAAAGCTCAGTGGCCCTGGAGCCCAGCACCATCCCCACCAGGGTGAGGATCAGCACCCAGATCAGACTGCCGGCGGTCGTCCAAAGCAAAAAAGGCCCCTGGGGCATCGACTCCATCCCCGCTGGCACGGAAACCAGGGTGCGAATCGCTGGCAGCAAACGGCCCCAAAAGACAACAGCGGCCCCATGGCGCCCAAACCAATTCTGGCTGGCAGCCAGGCTCTCGGGCCCAATGCCAAGCAAACGGCCCCGGGATCCCAGCCATGCCGCCAACCGATCGGCCCGCAGCAGTCTGCCGATCCAGTACCAGAACCAAGCCCCCAGCACCGTCCCCAACAGACCGGCCAATACCACCGGCAGAAAATCCAGCCGCCCCTCTTCCACCAGCACCCCCCCCAGGGGCATTATCAACTCCGAGGGAATGGGTGGGATGAGATTTTCAAGCAACATGGCCATGGCAATCAAGCCATAACCCAGCAGAGGGTTGCGCTCGACACCCTCAAGAATCAGCCTGGGCAGTCCCTCGGCCAGGGAACCGAGATCCGGCGGCATCCAATCCATAGCAGCCATCCTGCCTGATCAAGGCTGCCGACTTAGGAATCGGCACTGCGATGACGACGCCATAGCCGGAAGACCTTTTCAAGCTCCAAGTAGACAAAGAACAGCAGACTGACGCCAAAACAGATCGCCAGATCGCGCAGCGATAAAGGCGAGGTGCCGAAAAAGGAGGCCAGGGGCTTGACGTAAAGCAACAGCAGCTGCAGCAAGGTCGTGGTGCCCACTGCCGCCAACAACCAGGGGTTGGAGAAGGCCGGCACCTGCAGCAACGGGCGATCGCTGCGCGCCGCCAAAGCATGGCCCATCTGGGCCAGACACAGAGTGGTGAACACCATGGTTTTCCAGGGGGCACCGCTGCGGTAGGCATAGACCATCAGGGCAATACTGAATGCCGCAAAAACCACGCCAATGCGTAAAATGTAAGCACCAATTCCCCTGGCAAAAATAGATTCGCCAGGCTCGGCCGGCGGACGGTGCATCAGATCTTTCTCCCCGGGTTCAAGGGCGAGCGCCAGAGCCGGTAAACCATCAGTCACCAGATTCATCCAGAGAATCTGCAAAGGCGTCAGGGGCACACCAGTCAGTCCCAAAAGGGGAGTGGCGGCGATGGTGAGCAATTCGCCGACATTACTGCCCAGAATGTATTTAACAAAGCGGCGGATATTTGCATAAACCAACCGACCCTGCTCAACCGCATTGACAATCGTGGCGAAATTGTCATCGAGCAGGACCATGTCTGCGGCCTCCTTGCTCACCTCGGTGCCGGTCAGGCCCATGGCCACACCGATGTGGGCCTGCTTCAGGGCAGGGGCATCGTTGACACCGTCGCCGGTCATGGCCACCACCTGGCCGTTCGCCTGGAGGGCCCGGACAATACGCAACTTCTGCTCGGGTGGCACGCGGGCAAAAACACTGCAGCGCCGCACCAACTGGCGCAACTGTTCCTCGTCACTGGCCTCCAACACCTGACCCAGCACCACCTCGTCGATGCCAGAACCTTGGCCAAGGCCGCTGCTCTCAGGCAGCAGCCCAATGCCCTTGGCAATGGCCTGGGCCGTGAGCGGATGGTCGCCAGTGATCATCACTGGCCGGATGCCGGCCTGGCGACAACGATCCACCGCCTCGGCCACCTCAGGACGGGCTGGATCCAGTTGGGCCATCAGGCCCAGTAAAACCTGCTTTTCTACCGGCTGCTCCGGACCGGGGTGGTGCGGGGCACCGGCAAAAGCCAGAACCCTCAGGCCCCTGGCGGCAAGCTCTCGGGCCTGGCCAAGCCACCATTGGCGCTGGGGGTCATCCAGCGCTTCCACCCCGGATGGTGTCAGCCAGCGGTCACAGGTGTTCAGCAGCACTTCTGGAGCCCCTTTGCTCAACAGCAACGTGCCCGAACCTTCAGCGGCAGCGCCCAAAGGGGCCTGCAATTCCCCGTCCGCATCGCCCACCCAGACCGCCATCCACTGGCGCTCGGAACTGAAGGGAATCTCGCCCTGGCGGTGGAAGCGATGGCGCAGCTCCTCCGCCCCTTGTCCAGCCTTTGCTGCCGCCACCACCAGGGCGCCCTCGGTGGGATCGCCCAACACATCCCAACCGCCCTCAGGCTGGCTGTTGAGTTCGGCATCGCTGCAGAGAGCCCCTGCCTGGAGCAACAAGTCCACTGCGCCGGGGGCCGTCCCCTGCCGTTGGGCGAAGGGGACGCTAAGGGGCGATGGGGTCAAGGTGCCGACGGGGTCGTAGCCCTGGCCACTGACGGCGATGGCTTCCGTGCCACAACGCAATTCCTGCACCACCTGGCGGTTCTGGGTGAGGGTGCCCGTTTTGTCTGAACAAATCACGGTGACAGATCCCAGGGCCTCCACGGCCGGCAGGCGCCGGATCAGCGCTGCTCGCTGGACCATGCGCTGGGTGCCGATGGCGAGGGTCACGGTGATCACGGCCGGCAATCCTTCCGGCACGATCGCCACCGCCATCGACAGCGCCACTTCCAGCAAATCAAGCAAGGGCTGGCCCAACAGCCAGCCACCCAGCACCACTAAGGCCACCAGGACCAACGCGCTACTCACCAGCACATTGGCGAGGCCATCCAGGCGCTGTTGCAGCGGGGTGGTTTCACCACCGGCGGTATTGATCAGCTGGGCGATTTGGCCCAGTTCGGTGCCCATGCCCGTTTGGGTGACCAGGGCTGTGCCGCGGCCCCGGGCCACCTCCGTGCCCTGAAAGACGCAGTTGCGCCGATCAAGCACCGGCGTTGCCCCATCAAGCACTAGCTGGGACAGTTTCTCCACCAACTCCGCTTCCCCGGTTAGCGCGGCCTCGCGCAGACCCAGATCGGCTCCCTCCAGCAGGCGCCCATCGGCGGGCACCCGGTCCCCCGCCTCCAGCCGGATGCGATCACCGGGCACCAACTGCTCGCTTGAGATCCGATCCCAGCGGCCGTCGCGGCAGACCGTGACCATGGGCTGAGCCATGCGGCGTAGGGATTGAAGCGCATTTTGGGCCCTGGATTCCTGTAAGTACCCGAGCAGCGCATTGAGCCCGACGATCAGCAGGATCGCCAGGGCATCCTTGGGAAAGCGCTGATTCAGATGGGCCACCGTCGCCGAAACGGCAGCAACCGCCAGCAGCATCAGCAACATGACGTTGCTGATTTGGTCCCAAAGGATTTGCCATGGACTGCGCCCAGCAGCCAGCTCAATGCGATTGGGCCCATGCTCTGCCAGGCGGGCGGCGACCTGGGCTGTGGAGAGGCCGTCTTCACCACTAGCGAGCAGGCTTTGGCATTCCTGAGCCTCCAGGGCATGCCAGGGCTGCCGCTGCGGGGAAAGGGTCAAGAGAGGTTGTTGGCAAAGCGCCGCAACCTTAAGCAGAAAAAAGAGGCTTTGAGGGGATAGGGATTTAGGTTTGGCCCTATTCGCCTACCGCAGCGGCCTGCTCATGGAGCGATCAACCGTTTTTGACCGGCTGCGCCGCACGGTCATCGGCAGTCCCCTGCCGACCAGCGCCAGCCATGAAGAGCGCTATAGCAATGCGGAAGCCCTGGCGATCCTCAGCTCCGACGCCCTTTCTTCCGTGGCCTATGCCACCCAGGAGATCGTGCTGACCCTGGGCATGGCCGGGGCCGCCGCCCTCAGTTTCACCCTGCCGATCACGGGCCTGATCGTGCTGCTGATGTTGATCGTCGGCACCAGCTATCGCCAGACCATCAAGGCCTACCCCCACGGCGGCGGCTCCTATCGGGTTTCCCAGGAGAACATCGGCCCCCTGGCGGGCCTGATCGCCGGTGCCTCCCTTTCGATCGATTATGTGCTCACGGTGGCGGTGAGTACGGCGGCGGGCATTGCCGCCCTCACCTCCTATTTCCCCGGCCTGGAGGCCCAAAGGGTGCCGCTTTGCCTGCTGGCGGTGTTCCTGGTGATGCTGGCCAACCTGCGGGGCGTCAGTTCAAGCGCCAAGTTGTTGAGCTTGCCCACCTATTTGTTCATGGGCATGATCTTTGTTTTGCTTTTGGCGGGTGCCATCAAAACCGGGCAAGGGCTGTTGCCCACCACGCCTGTGGCCAGCCAGCAAGCCTTCTTAACCAAAGCCCATGAGGGGGGGCTGATGGTCTTCGGGCCCCTCCTGTTGATGCGGGCTTTCAGTTCTGGCTGCGCCGCCCTCACGGGCATTGAAGCCATCAGCGATAGCGTTGCCGCCTTCCGGCCGGTGGAATGGCGAAACGCTCGCAACGTTCTGGCGGTAATGGTGCTGTTGCTGGCGGTGATGTTCACCGGCATCAGCGCCCTGGCCCACCAGACGGGCCTGGTTTACTTGGAGAACGGTCCCACCTTGCTTTACCAGCTCGGTGAGCGAATTTTCGGCAATGGCCCCCTGCTGGCGCTGTTGCAGTTCGCTACCTTGTTGATTCTGCTGCTGGCGGCCAACACCGCCTATGCCGATTTCCCCAGGTTGGCCGCCTTTCTGGCCCGCGATGGCTATCTGCCCCGCCAGCTCGCTTCCCTGGGGGATCGGCTCGTATTCAGCAATGGCATCTATGCCCTCAGCGGCTTCGCCGCCCTGCTGCTGATCATCTTCAATGGCAGCGTCAGCCAACTGATCCCCCTTTATGCAGTGGGGGTGTTCCTTAGCTTCAGCCTTTCCCAGTCCGGCATGGTGGTGCACTGGTGGAGAGAAAAGGGACGGGGTTGGTTGAGCAAGGCCATGGTCAACGGCCTCGGGGCCGCCATCACCAGCGTTGTGACAATGGTGCTGCTGTTCAGCAAATTCACCCAGGGGGCCTGGGTGGTGGTGATTGCCATTCCAGTGCTGGTGGCTCTTTTTCTGCGCATTCGCACCCACTACTCCGCCGTCAGCCGGCGCCTGCGGCTGGCCTCCGACAAGCTGCTCAAATTGCCCGATCCGCCGTCGAGCGGCGGCTCGCCAACGGTGGTGCTGGTGGGCCAGCTGCATCGCGGCAGTTTCGAAGCCATCCGCTTCGCCCGCACGATCGCCAGCGACCTGGTGGCAGTCCATGTGGACCTGGGCTTGGGCAAGGTGGAGGCTTTCAAGGAGCAATGGGCCCGCCAAGTGCCCGATGTCCATCTGGAGATTCTCGATTCCCCTTATCGCTCTTTGGTGGATCCGGTAGTTGATTTTGTCAAAGACTTTGAGGTGGAACACCGCAAGGACCGCAACCGCTTCTGTGTGGTTGTTCTGCCGGTCTTCGTGACCAGGCATCGCTGGGAGAACCTGCTCCACAACCAATCGACGATCCTGCTGCGCAGTGCCCTGCGGGCCCAGGGAACCCGGGTCGTGACAACGGTCGGGTTCTATCTCTGAGTCTTTCCCCCCTATGGGGGGAGGCTCAAGCCAGGTCCGGATTCAGTTCGGCGAAGGGTGCCGGCGACGCCGTTGGCGCAGGGAATCGGCCAGAGACAGGGCCAACAGGACCACTCCGATGAGGCCAGTTACCCACTCAGGCAGGTGCACCCCTTGATGGCCAAGCCAGATGCTGGCCAGCATCAACAGACCGAGGGCACCGATGGCGTAGTGGGCTCCATGTTCCAGATACACCAATTGGTCGAGGGCCTTTTCCCGGCTCAGCATCAAGGTGAGTGAACGGATGAAAAGGGCCCCAAGCCCTAGACCCACCATGATCAGGGCCAGGTTGCTCGTGATCGCGAAGGCGCCGATGGTGCCATCAAGGCTGAAGGAGGCATCGAGTAGCTCGAGGTAGATCAGGCTCATCAATCCCCCCCCGGCCGCCAGACGGGCACCGGCCTGCTCCTCATCTCCAAAGGCCTCGGCCAGGGAAGTGCTGAGCAACTGCAGCACCAGGCCAATCACTCCGGCAACCATTACGTCACCCCGCAGGGTCGCCGGCAGGCTTGCCACCAGGAGCAGCAGCAGGATCAGGGCGAGGGCAATTTCAAGGGCCTCAATGCGACCGGCGGCGCTGAGGCGCCGCTCCAGGGGGCCAAACCAATGCAGGGTCTTGGCTTCATTTATGAAGTAGCGCAAAAAGACCATCAGCAAAAACATGCCGCCGAAGGCCAGGATGCGCGGCTCGGCCAGTTCCAGCAATTCGCGGTAGTGGTCAGGGTGGTGGATGGCGGCATCAAAGGCCTGGCCCAGGCCAACGCCGCCCGCCAGGGCCACCATCAGCAGGGGACCGAGCAATCGCACCCCAAAAACGGGAATGATCAGACCCCAGGTGAGGAAAAAGCGCTGCTGGGCCGGAGTCAACTTATCCAGTACACGGGCATTGACCACCGCGTTGTCAAAGGAAAGCGAGATCTCCAGCACCAGCAACACCAGGGTGACCCAGGCGGCGCTGGCACCCAGCCAGCCCATCACTATCGCCAGACCTGCGGCACAGCAGATGAGAGGGAAGATGAGGTAGCGCAAATAGCGCTGGGGCATCGGTTCAGACAGAAAGCAACGAACGCATCATCCCTGGCGGCCTAATCGGCGCCAGTCGCCCTCATGATTCTGGGGTTGGTGGCTCGCCCTCGAGCTGGCGTTGTTCGAAGCGACTCAGCAGCCGGGGCAGCAGCACGATCAGGGCCACGATCACCAGGGCGCCCAGGCCAAATTCGACGACCCCCTTGACCATCCGATCGACGGGAATCCAGCGGCCCCCAAGCCAGGCCAGGCTGACCATGGTGGTGGCCCAGAGGGTGGCCCCAACAATGTTGCAAAGCAAAAACTTGGGATAGGGCATGCCGACGGCCCCAGCCATCGGGCCGGCCACCACCCGCAGCACGGCAACGAAGCGCCCAAGTAGCACGGATTTGCCGGCATGGCGCAGGAACTGGTCGCGCAGTTTCTCCAGCTGGGCCGGGGATTGGCCGAGCCAGCGGCCCACCTTCAAGATCAACCCCCAGCCCAAGCGCCTGCCCACCCAGTAACCAATGTTGTCCCCCAATACCGCCCCGCCGGCGGCCGCTCCCATCACTGCCAAAACACTCAACTGGCCACTGCCGGCCGCATAACCGCCCAGCAGGGTGACCGTTTCTCCGGGTAAGGGCAGGCCGGCGTTTTCCAGCAACATGGCTGCGAAAATCACCAGATAGCCCCAGCGCCCGAGCACGTCCTGGAGGGTGGCCATATCAAAGCCACCGTCAAGAAAAGCAAGGGGGAGGGTCATGGAGAAGCCACGGGCCTAAGAACCCTATCGGCAGTCCCGAGCGCACCAAGGCGTGAAACCGCCCTGACTGAATTCACTGCAAAACTCCCCTAAACTCTCATGATGGCTGTTCGCCCCGTCCTGCAACTCGGCGATCCCCGCTTGCGCCAGCCCAGTGCAGCAGTGGCGTCTGATCTGTTGGGCACAGCGCAACTCGCTGCCCTGATCGACGACCTGCGGGACACGATGGCCGCCCGGGCTGGCGCCGGCCTGGCGGCCCCCCAGATCGCTGTACCGCTTCGGGTCGTGATCTTCGGCATCACCAGCAACCCCCGTTATCCGGACGCCCCGCCGATCCCCGAGACTGTGCTGATCAACCCGGAATGGACCCCGGTGGGTAGCGACCAAACCGAGGCATTGGAAGGCTGTCTGAGTGTGGCGGGGGTGCGGCTGCCGGTGCTGCGAGCCTCCAGGGTGCACTTGACTGCCCTCTCCGCAAGCGGCCAAAGGATCGACAAGCAGGTGGAGGGGTTTGAAGCACGGATCGTTCAGCACGAATGCGACCACCTCAATGGCGTGCTGCTTCCGGATCGGGTGGTTTCCGCTTGAACGCCAGCGTCCCTTTGATGTTGGCGATCGCGGCAGAGGTGGTGGCCACTTCTAGTTTGCCGCTCTATAGACGCAGCGGCCACTGAAAAGGCCAGCAGACAGCGCTTACTTTGGCCGCCAACTCTCCAGCACACCGGGTCATGGCCGACTACCCCTCCATACCCGGCACCCGCCCCCGCTGGTGGGTGCCCGGGGACCTGGATGGCTTCCTGGGACTGGGACTTGACAACCTGATTCAGCTGCTGCTGATTGTCTCGTTGTGTCGAGCCGTCCTGGGTTATCCAGACAGCCTGATCTTTGGAGTCATTCTGCCGGCTACGGGGCTGTCCCTGCTGGCCGGCAACATGGCCTATACCCTCCAGGCCCGGCGCCTGGCCCTCCAGGACGGCAACAGCGACAGGACGGCCCTGCCCTTTGGCATCAACACGGTGAGCCTGTTTGCCTTCGTGTTTCTGGTGATGCTGCCCGTCAAACTGACGGCCCTGGGCCAGGGGTTGACGCAAGCCGAGGCGGTGCGACTTTCCTGGCAAGCCGGCCTGATGGCTTGCCTGGCCTCGGGCCTGATTGAGGCGGGGGGATCGTTTGTGGTGGGCCCCCTGCGCCGTTGGCTGCCGCGTGCCGCCCTGCTCTCCACCCTGGCGGGCATCGCCCTGGGATACATCAGCCTCGGCTTCTTGCTGCGCACCTACGCGGTGCCGGTCGTGGGACTGGCGGTGTTGGCGGTGGTGCTGTTGGCCTATTACGGCGACGTGCGGTTACCCCTGCCAGGGGGCTTGTTGGCGGTGCTGGTGGGGGTGGCCCTGGCCGGCGCCACCGGCCTAATCCAAATTGATGCACCCACCTGGCAGGCCAACCAGGCGGCCGTTGGCTTGCACCTGCCCCAGCTCCGGCTTGGCGACCTATGGGCTGCTCGCAACCAGCTGCTGCCCTGGATTGGGGTCACGGTTCCCATGGGACTGTTTACGGTGCTGGGCTCCCTGCAAAACCTGGAGAGCGCCGAGGCGGCCGGCGACCGCTACCCCGTGCGCAGTTCGCTGCTGATCAACGGCTTGGCGACGATCGCCGTGGCCGGCCTGGGGTCTTGCTTCCCGACCACGCTTTACATCGGCCACCCGGGCTGGAAGGCGATGGGGGCACGCCTGGGCTACGCCTGGCTCAATGGGGTGGTGATGGGTCTGGTTTGCCTGCTGGGACTGATGGGTCTGGTGGGCCAATTGGTGCCGATTGAGGCGGGCATGGCGATCGTGCTTTACATCGGCATGGTGATGACCGCCCAGGCCTTCCAGGCCACTCCCAGCCACCATGCACCGGCGGTGGTGCTGGGTCTGCTACCCGGCCTGGCCAGTTGGGGCTCGATGCTGCTCAAGTCGGGGTTGCGGGCCGGAGGGGCCGGCTCCACCGACCAACCCTTTAGTCTGGCCCTGCTCGAACCGCTACGGTCGGCCGATGTCTGGGCTGCGGGGGCTTTCGCCCTGGAGCAAGGACAGATAGTGGCCGCCATGCTGTTGGCGGCCATGCTGGTTTACGTGATCGAGCAGCGCTTCCTGGCGGCGGCCCTCTGCGCCCTGGTGGCCGCGGCCGGGTCCTGGGTCGGGCTGCTGCATGCTTGGCGTTTCACCCCGGGCGACACGGTCCTGGATCCGGGCTGGGGGCACGGATCTTCCTGGGCCCTGGGGTATCTGGCGATGGCGTTGGTTTTCAGCCTGGGTTGGTTGGCCCGTCGGGGACAATCACATTTATGATGACCCCCGGCTCATGGCGTGCCATCGCTGCAGCGGAGAAGCGGCAGCAGGCGCTCAAGGGAGACAGCCCGGCTGGCCTTGAGCAACACCACATCCCCCGGGCAGAGCCAGGCCCCCAGGGCGACGGCCGCAGCCTCCGGCTCCGCCACTTTTGTCAGACGCGGTAGGCCCTGGGCGGCGGCTTGCATCGCTTCACCTTCGGCACCCGCATCGACGATCACCAGACCATCCAGCTGCAATTGCTTGGCCCGTTCCGCCACCTGCCGGTGCAACGCCAGGCTGTGCTCCCCCAACTCCAGCATCGTGCCGAGCACGGCATAACGCCTGCTGCCTGCCGCCAGGGGCTGGTGGGCCAAGAGTTCCAGCGCGGCCAGCATCGACTCTGGAGAGGCGTTGTAGGTCTCATCCAGCACCTCGACTCCCGCCACTTGCAGCTTGCGGCTGCGTCCCCCCGGCACCGCCACGGCCCAGGGCGCTGCCCCCTGTTCTGTTAACGGCACCCCCAACTCCTGGGCCACCGCCAGGGCCAGCAGAAAGTTGCGGGCATTGTGGCGACCTTCCAGGGGCAAGGGCAGCAACGGACCCTGATCGAGTCGCAGTTGCTGCCCCTCCTCCAGGCTCCCCACCAGGTCGGCCGCCGGCAGGGCGGCATCGAAGCCGCTGACCTCATCGGCCAAAGCCACCCGTTGCACCCGGCCCTGCCAGCCCCGGGCCAGGGCCGTTTCCAGCAAGGGATCCCCCGCCGGGATAACGACCAGTCCCCGGGGCGCCAGGCCAGCTGTGATTTCCGTCTTGGCCTGGGCAATCGCCTCGCGGCTGCCGAGTCGGCCGATATGGGCCGTACCGATGTTGGTGATCACGGCCACATCGGGCTCGGCGCAGAGGCTTAATCGCTCGATCTCGCCCAGCCCCCGCATCCCCATCTCCACCACGAAGGCCGCCGTGGTGCTGTCCCCCTTGAGCAGGGTCAACGGCACGCCCACATCGTTGTTTTCGTTGCCGGAGCTTGCCACCAGGGGACCCAGGGGAGCCAGCACAGCCCGGATCAATTCACGGGTTGTGGTCTTACCCGCCGACCCGGTCACCGCCACCACCGGCGCGCCGAGGTGACGACGCCAGAGACGGCCCAGCTGCTGGTAAGCCCGCTGGGTGTCCGCCACGGCCCAAAGCGGCTTGCCCAACTCTCCTGCCCTGGCAACCATTTCTGGCGTGATCCGCCCCTGCTGGGCCACGGCAGCCCCCGCCGTCTCCAGGGCTGCCATCAAAAAACTGTGGCCATCAAAACGGTCGCCCACCAGGGGCACGAACAGCGCTCCAGTGAGGTCGCCACGACTGTCGGTACTGACGCGCTCGATCGCGGTGCCGGCCTCGGCCCTGGCCAGGGGCGGACCCCAGAGCTCATCCAGCTGTAAAAGAGGCAGGGACATCAGGCCTCCGGAGGTGCGGTAGGGAATTCGAGCAGGATCATGCCCGAACCCACCAGGGCCCGCCGCGCCAGCACCCGACCCCGTCCATCAATGAGGCGCAAATCCTCGTAGCCCAGGGACTCGGCCCGCCGCTGCCATTGCCCTGCCAAGCCAAGCTGCTGGGGCTCGGGCAGGGTCCCGAAGCGTTCGATCACCAGCAAATCCAGGCGCGAGGCGCCTGGCTCCGCCCGGGTTGCCGCAATCAAACCTTCGGGATCGTCGGGCGCCAGTTCCTGGAGCAGCGGATCGGGGGGAGGCAAGGGTGCCGCCGAGGGCCCCAAGGCCCCAGCTTCCGTTTCCCCTGGACTTGGCTGGGCGGGGGTGGCAGCCGGGGCCTCGGACTCCATGGGTTGGGGGGCTGAAGGCGGCGGAACTTGAGGTGCGGTGGCAGAAGGGGGGGCAAGAGAAGCCTCAGCCCCGGAGGTCCCATCACTTACGGGCGGTTTTTCCGTTTGGGTTACCGTGTTGCCGCCTGCAGCTAAAGGGGGGAGCGGCGGCGGGCGACGAGCGGCCAAAAGGGGACGACCGCCAAGCACGAGCAGCACCACCAGGGCCACGACCAAGAAGGGCCAAAACAGCTTGGCCCCGCCCTGGGGCCAAAAGGCCGGCCGCCACAGGCTGCCTTCGCCATTGCGCCGCCAAAGTTCCCTCAGGCCCAATCCCAGGGATGCCAATACCGCCCCCAGGTCCCGCCACAGCAGCCCCCAGGGGTTCTGCCAAGGGGCCGGCAG
>JBBASD010000041.1:12705-16352 GCA_040399485.1 Cyanobium sp.
GAACGCGCCCAACTGAAGTCCTGGCTCATGCCCCGTCGTTGCAATTCCTGCCAGCTGGAGCGATGGCGGAAAGCTTCCCAGGAACGCACAATTGAGGTATAGAAATCCACTGGCTCGTAGCGATCAAATCCATATCCGGTCCCGGTCCCCTCAGATGGCACATTCGGCGGCACCGTGTCTACCAGTCCACCCACCCGACGCACCACCGGCACCGATCCGTAGCGCATCGCCAACATCTGACTGATGCCACAAGGTTCAAATCGACTCGGCATCAAGAATGCATCACTACCCCCATAGATGAGGCGCGACAAGGCATCGTCATAGGTGAGAAAAACAGAAAAGCGGCCAGGATGGCGCGAAGCCATCTGCCACAAGCCCGACTCCAAGCCCCGATCACCGGTGCCCAGCACCACGAATTGACTATCGGTATATGACAACACCCGATCGGCCACCTGCAGCAGTAGATCCACTCCCTTTTGATCCACCAGCCGACTGACCATGGCCATTAAATAGGTATCTGGATCGACAGTGAGACCCATGCGCTGCTGCAGGGTCTGCTTATTGAGGACCCTGCCACTCAAGTCGTCAACGCTGAAGGTTGCAGGCAGACATTCATCGGTAGCAGGATTCCATTCGTCGGTGTCAATACCATTGAGGATTCCCCGCAATTTACCGGATATAAAATTTAGCAGACCGGCTAGACCCTCCCCATATTCCTCTGTACAGATTTCACGGGCATAGGTGGGTGAAACGGCATTGACACGGTCGGCATACAAAAGGGCCGCAGCCATGGTGTGATCACCCTGCATGTACCAGGGACACCAGGTAATGCGGTCGAGTTTCCAACGCCAGGGGCCCTGATACCTGAGATTGTGAATAGTGAAAACCGTGCTGATGTTTGGGTCCTGATGCATCCAAACCGGAATCATTCCCGTGTGCCAGTCATGGCAATGCAGCACCTGGGGATTCCAGCCCCCATTCCAGGCGAATTCGGCCGTGGCACTGGCGAAGAAAGTAAAGCGCCAATCTTCATCTTCACCGCCATAGATCCTAGCGGGGTCAAACACCGGATGGCCCACCAGATAGATGGGCAACCCATGGGTTGGGTGGCGGCTCTCATAGATGGCGAAATTGGTGCCCATCGTGTGACCACGCCAAATCGGCTCGCTGGCAATGGGCAGCAGTCCCCATAACTTGCCGTAGCCCGGCATCATGATGCGAACGTCATGGCCAAGGGCCGCCAGGGCCGGGGGCAGGGAACCCACCACATCACCCATTCCCCCAGCCTTGACCATCGGTGCGCATTCAGCAGCAGCAAAAAGAATGCGCATCCTTTGATCCTGACAATCGCGTCACTTTACGGGTGCCCTGTCTCAAGGCAGAACGGTCACCGGCGTTCCCAGAGACACCAGGTCAAACAGCTCGCGCACGTCCTCATCATGGAGGCGCACACAGCCATGGGATAGCGCCCGACCGACGGTCCAGCGGTTGGGGGTGCCGTGGAAACCAGTCACCACACAGCCTTTGACATCAAGCATTTGCTCGCCATCCCAGCCACGACGGCCTTGGCAATCCTGATGAAAACCAATCCAGCGGGTGCCGAGGGGATTGTTCGGACCGGATGGGGTATGGGTGCCTTTCTGGGGATGCTCCCAAACCGGGTTGATCGTCTTTTCTAACACCCGAAAAGTGCCAACAGGGGTCTCCCAACCGGGCATGCCCACCGCCACCGGAAAACGGCGCAACAGACGGCCATTTTCAAAAACGGTGAGTAGACGACGGCTACGATCCAATACCAAGGTTGTGGGCGGAGGGGCCTCGACGCTGGCAGGTGCCAGGGGCGGCACCCCTGGAGCCTGTTTACCAGGAGCAGTTGGCGCCGGGGCCGGTGGCGTCGGGGCAGTGGCGGGCACTACGGGCATAGCTAAGGGGGCAGCCAAAGGCATAGCGATGGCTGCCGGTACCACGCCCTGGGGCCCGCTGATCTGGAGCGGTTCCGGGCCCCCAAGCAGGGCGGCTGCGCCAGGGGCGACTAATGGTGGCGGCGGCGGCGCCGGCGACGGCTTTTCGGCTGATGTTATGGCCGTGGCGGGTGTGCCTGGGGCGGTGGAACCGGCCAGTGCTGACGGCTGACCGAAGGCAGCCCCTGGGGGCAGGAAGGCCAGGAGGGCCAGCAAACCCGCCGGTGCAGTAGTGGCGACAAGCTGGCCTGGGGAACAGAGCAAATGACGGATCACGGTTCCCGAATAAACAAGGCAATGATGTATGAAATCTATTTTAACGAGACACGCACCCGGCTTGCTTGGCCTACCACTCTCCCCTGTCCTCATGGCAGCCAGGGGGTATCCGAGAAGTCCGGATCGCGTTTTTCCAGGAACGCATTGCGACCCTCCTGGCCCTCTGCGGTTCGGTAGAAGAGATGGGTGGCTTGCCCGGCCAGCTCCTGTATGCCAGCCAGCCCGTCCGTCTCGGCATTGAAGGCCGCCTTGAGGCAGCGAATCGCCGTCGGGCTGTGGCGCAGCACCTCCCGGGCCCAGGCCACCCCTTCGGCCTGCAGGCAATCCAGGGGAACCACCTGGTTCACCAACCCCATGGCCAGGGCCTCCCGGGCCCCATAGCGACGGCAGAGAAACCAGATTTCACGCGCCTTGCGCTGGCCCACCACCCGGGCCAGGTAACCCGCACCAAAGCCGCCGTCAAAACTTCCCACCCGTGGCCCGGTCTGGCCGAAGACGGCATTCTCGGCGGCCAGGCTGAGGTCACAAAGTAGATGGAGCACCTGGCCGCCGCCCATGGCATAACCGGCCACAAGCGCAATCACCACCTTGGGCAGGCTGCGGATCAGCCGTTGCAAATCAAGCACGTTGAGCCGGGGCAAGCCCTCATCGTCCACGTAGCCCCCTTCGCCGCGCACGCTCTGATCCCCCCCGGAGCAAAACGACCACACCCCATCGGCCGCCGGCCCGGCCCCCGTAAACAGCACAACGCCGATAGTCGGGTCATCCCGAACTCGGGTGAAGGCATCGCACAGTTCCTGCACCGTGCGGGGGCGAAAAGCATTGCGCTTTTCGGGGCGGTTGATGCAGATCCGGGCGATGCCTTCTTCGCTCCGTTCCAAGCCAATGTCGGTGTAGTGGCCTACGGACTGCCACTGAACCGGATCGCCGCCTACGGCAAGGGTGGAGGCAGTTGTAGACGACTCTTCACGCATCAGGGGGACCAGCCATTGCCGCCATTGTGCGTAGCCGTTGGCGCAGGGCGGCATCTTGGCGGCGGTCTGTGACCAGCACCAGCAAAGCCAGGGGTTGGGCAAGGGCCCAGGTCAACTGGGGCGCCAGATCGGCCAGGTTGGCAACCCGGCGGCAGGGCACCCCATGCACCGCAGCCAGGGAGGAGTGACTCAGGGGTTGGGGCATGGCGAAGAGCCGCTCAAAATCCAGCGCCCCCTCCGGGTCGGTGCGAATGGGCAGCTGCTCGAAGATGCCGCCGCCACCGTTGTCGATCAACAGCACCGTCAGGCGACCGCCTAGCTGGGGGCGCCAAAGCCAGCCATTGCTGTCGTGGAGCGCCGCCAGGTCGCCGCTCAGCAGCACCAGGGATCCCAGGGCCTCGGCCAGCCCGCAGGCCTCCGAGAGGGTGCCATCAAT
>JBBASD010000042.1:0-6623 GCA_040399485.1 Cyanobium sp.
CTGAAGTGGGCCTTGGCGTCGTAGAGGGTTTCGGCGTCGATGCGGGCCAGCCCGCGCTCGCTGGCGAAGGCTTCGGTGTTGCGCCGCACCTTGCCCCGCACGAAGAAGGGGATCTTGTGCAGTTCCGCTTCGCCGTCGGGGGTCCAAGTGGGTGCCCCAGCAACTGCTGTGCCGACCGCCTGAAGCGGGTTGGCAGCGGTGGTGGCCGTCCAAGATGCCCGTACCGGGGTACTTGATCGGTTCCGGTTTGCCGCTGCCGCTGCAGGAATCGCGCGGCACGGCCGCTTCTCGCTGGACGTTGATGCCTTCAGCTGGGCCTGAAGATCATCGTGGCGGAGGGCGGGAAAGCTGGCGCCCCGGGCGGGTGCGCTCCTGTGCGCCAAGAAGTGGGGAGACTTGGCAGGGCGAGCGCAGCAGGTGAACCGTTGCCGCGGCGGCGGGGGCTTCCACTTCAGGCAGATGAAGCCGGGGGAAGCACAACGACCACTCCCAGCTGCGAAGTGGGATGGGTGGGGTTTGAAGCCCCTTCAGCGCAGGGGGCTGTGGGGCGAAGACGTTTTGGTGGAGGGCAGGCCTTGAGCATTGGGGACCTTGAGGTCCGAGGACAGAATCTTCATCACCTCCAGATAGCGCACCTGATCGTTCTGTGCGAGGAAAAGATCGGCTGCACGCAGAAGGAAAGGCCGAGCCTGATCAGGTTTCCCCAGGGAGATGAGCGCCAGGCCGAGATATTGGCTGGTATCCGCCTGTTCTGGATTGAGGCTGGTGGAGCGCAGGAAATCAGCCACCGCATCTTCCAGGCGACCGAGGCGGAAGAGACAGATGCCGCGTACGGTGTAGGCAGGATAAAAGGTGCGATAGGCCGCTACCACACGGCTGGAATGATTCACGCAGTCGCCAAATTTTCCAAGCGATAGTTGGATCGCCGCCAGGTTGTGAATGTTGGCCTGGCTGGGATCAACGCGAACCGCCTGGAGCAGATCTCGCTCTGCCTGGGCAAACTGACCGGTGCGCTGGTAGGCAACGGCACGGTTAGAGAACACCAGACGATTGTTGTCAATCTTCTCGGCGAGACTAAAGTCTTGGAGTGCGGAGGTGTAATTCTGCATCTCATTGAGCACGATGCCACGTAACAGGTAGGTGTAGGAGCGCACCCTTGGCTTCTGCAGCAACTCCAGCTGGTTGAGATCATTGAGGGCGAGTGGAAATTGATGCAGCACCATAAAAGCCTGGGCCCGGTTGTATAGACCGTCTTGAACATCCTGGCCGGCGCTGATCATCTGCGACCAGAGGGCGATCGCCGCGTTGATGTTGCCGGAGGTGAAGGCCTGCCTGGCCTGGATAGCCAGGGGATCTGCCTCCGCGTGGGCGGGCCGTGCCATGACCAGCAGTGAGGAGAGCAACAACAGAGGAACCAGCGGCCAGCGGCTGATATAATCCACCAGTGCCCTGAAGCTGAAGTGCTTGGTACGTAAGGCGTTGGCCCTCGTCATGGCGATCACGGCACGGACAACCACGGCAGGCACCTAGGGTTGATTTAGCGGTGAGCTAGTCCGGCAGGCACCGAATTCAGGTTCCCAGGCCAATTTGGCGAACTGGCCCACGGCCGGGCCACCCCTGATGATCAGGTTGTCCATGCTCACGTATTGCTGCCTGTTGTAGCGACGCATCAGCGCATTGAAGGTACAGTTGCAGTAGCTGCGTTGCGGCGGGTCGTTGCCCTTGGTCATGCAGCCGTTCATGAACTGATCGCGCAGCTGGTTGACGGCGGGGAGCTGGGGCGCTGGAGCACTGGTGGGTTGAGATGAACTCTGGGGTTGCTGCGATGGCTGGGGGGCCTGGGCGCCAGCGGGCAACGGGGCGAGGCTACTGGCAGTGGGCAGCAGGGTGCTCAGCAGCAAAAAGAGTCCGAGGCAGGGACGGAAGGACAATGCCATCAAGCACATTCAGGGAGGATAAAGAGGCCCTTGAAAGAAGGGCCTTGGTCAATTATGTTCCGATCAACAGATCGCTATGCGTTGCCGAAGTGGGAATGGGCTTCTCACTTGGCTGTGGGTGCGCCCCATTGATAGAAGAGGCCGATGCGGCCAGCGACGCTGGGGGTTGAACCGTAACCGCTGTCCAGTGAGTTGGTGAAGGCGAGGGCGCCATTGACCCAGGTGTGGTTGCTGATTTTGGCGGCGCAACCGGCTGCACCGGCCCAACCGGACCCGTAGCCGCCAGCACCTACGCCGCAGCCGTAGCGCTGATTATCAGTCGTGAGGTTAGGGATAGCGGAGAGGGCGGCCGCGATCGCGCCCACGTTCTGGATTTGATTATTGACGGTGCCCAGGGCATTTTCAATGTTGTTTAGGCGGCCATTGATCCTATCGAAACTGTTCAAAACGTTACCCACCGAGAAGCTGCTGGTTCCGAGATTGCCCTGGTTGTCCACTGTGGTGAAGCGTGTCTGACGCTCGGATGTGACCTGGTTGGCATCACCAGCAAAGGCACCACCCGTAGCCAGACCGGGCAGGGTGTAGACGGTGTTCAGACCCTGGCCGCGGGAGGCGATGATGACCTGATTGGGGCGTTCAGCCACGGTATTGGCGCCAATGGCAACGCTGTTGTCGAAGCCGGCGGTTGCGTTGCTCCCCAGAGCGATGCTGCTGGCACCGAGGGCACGAGAACTGTTGCCGGTAGCGGTGCTGTTGATGCCGGTGGCCTGCGAGTCATTTCCGGTGGCGGTACTGAGGTCTCCGGTGGCCTGGGAAAACACACCGGTGGCGGTGCTGTTGATGCCGGCGGCCAGGGAGCCAACACCGGTAGCGGTGCTGAGGAAGCCGGTGGCCTGTGAAAAAACGCCTGTGGCGGTGCTGTCGCTGCCGGTTGCACGTGAGAGAACGCCTGTGGCGGTGCTTAGGGCGCCGGTGGCCTGTGAGTTGTTTCCAGTGGCGGTGCTGAGGGCGCCGGTGGCTTGTGAGTAAACACCGGTGGCCGTGTTGCCGTTGCCGGTGGCCTGGGAGCCAACACCTGTGGCGGTGCTGTTGTTACTTCTGGCCTGTGATTGGTGGCCGGTGGCGGTGCTGCTGAAACCGGTGGCTAGTGAGCCCTGGCCGGTGGCAGTGGAGTTACCTCCGGAAGCAACAGCACCAATCCCCGTTGCGGTGTCGCCGGCAGCAAGAGCTGGGGTGGAAGCGCCGGTGGTGGCGGTGAGCGCCACGGCCTGGGCCAGGAAAAACAGGGAGGCCATGGTCGAAATCTTGAGACTCCTGATACCTCTCGGCAGAAAAGCCAGTAAGCCACTTGTCTTGTCCTGTCGCGTGCCAACACAGCAAGGAGCCCATGACTGAGACATCTGTTCTTAATCGTTGCATTCGTCTTATAACTTAAATCAAGATGTTTTGAATGAGACGTTACTACACTCTCATCCAGGGGAAAAGTTAACGATATTGCGTAATTCTGCCGAATCTGCGCAGCATTGTGCACAACCTGCGCAGCAGTAAGTCCGACGGGAGAGATCTTTCCTGCAACCATCGCCCAACGCCAGGATCAAAGATCGAATCCAGTTGAGGCTCCAGCACCTGTTTGGCCACCATCACCGCAGCGCAGCCTGAACGATGGAGGGCTTTAGAGCTGGCGACACCGATCGAGATCAGCCGCTCACAGCCGCCACAGGCAACAGCTCAGCCGCTGAGCTGTTGCCGCAGGAACTTATCACCTAAAGCCACCGCCTTGGCCCAGTTCCCCGCCTCGGTGAGGCCCGAGCTCTTGTTTGGCTTAAAGCTGTGGTCACCACTGGTTATCCACAGCAGTTGCACCTCAGGCGAGAGGATATAGCTCTCCACCTCCCCTCGTTTACCGAAGCTGTCGCGCTCCCCCTGCAGGATCAGGGTCGGCGTATGCAGCGCGGCCAGGTGCTCGGTGCGTAGCTGCACCTGCTGCCGGAACTCCACCTGCATCACCGGCATACGATCAGGTCCCTGGCGGCGGCCCGTCTCTCGCATCCGGGCCATGTAGGGGAACTCAAAGCGCACAACCCTCCAGAGCGACTCGGCCAGGCCACTGGCGATGGCCGCCATGAAAGGGCTGTCCATAGCTGCGCCGGCCCCATGGGCCAGCAGCACGGTGGCCGGTGCGTCCTCGGGACCGTCGATAAACCGTGGCGTGGCAAGCCAGCCCCTCACTCCTCCTCAGCAGCCCCCAAAGGGATGAGCTGGATCTGCTTGCGGCCCAGCTTGATCTCGAACTCATCGCCGGGCTGAAGGCCCAGCTGGGCGGTGTAGGCCTTGCCCACCAACAGGTTGCCGTTGAATTGGATCTTGGTGGCGAAGCTCAGGCTGCGGCCAGGACGCCCCTTGCCGCCACTACCTTTGCCGTCACCGAGGCTGACGCCCTTTGCTTCAAGCAGCGCCTCATAGAAGGCCGTGAAGTTCAGGCGCTCCGTGCCATCTTTTTTGGTGCTGACATAGCCGGCAGAACGGACCAGATCGGATTTCGAGACATCGCCGAGTTCCTTGACTTTGGCGAGTAATTCAGTTCCGGTGAGCATGGTGGGTAGAAGCTGTTTTCAGTTCCCAGGATATCAAACGGCCTGGAATTGTCCATGGCTGGATGGTGCTGGCTCAGGGCACGAACGAGGAAGCGAGAGCCACTTTCGAGCCACATTGATTTGGCATCTTCTTCTTTACTCCACCATCGCTGAAGCACATCTTGGCCTTGCTTGCGGAAAACCAAGGACTGGCGGCTGGGGAGTAAGTGGAGTACCTGGCGGCAGTTTGGGCCATGGTGTGGCCCAAGAAGTGGCATGTCTACGTCCTGCGCGATCCAGACCAGCGGTATGGGTACTCACTCCCCAAGTGGACAAGCATGCCCTTCAACTAAGCGGGGCACCGCCCCGCCCTCAACGGCTGAAGTGGGCCTTGGCGTCGTAGAGGGTTTCGGCGTCGATGCGGGCCAGCCCGCGCTCGCTGGCGAAGGCTTCGGTGTTGCGCCGCACCTTGCCGCGCACGAAGAAGGGGATCTTGTGCAATTCCGCTTCGCCATCGGGGGTCCAGACGGGTGCCCCAGCAACTGCTGTACCGACCGCCTGAATCGACTCGGTAGCGGTTGCGGCCAGCTGCTCGGCCAGCGGTTCGGCCACCAGCGTCGCCGTGGCGGTATGCCCAGACTGCAGAGTCCCCACCTGCGCAGCCGCGCCCCCAGGCCCAGCATCGGCCGTCGACGCCCCCGCCGGAGCTGCCACCGGCACCGCCGCCGGTGCCCCATCGCCCAGGTGGCTGCGGTGGCCGTCGACAAACTCGAAGTCGTGGCGGAACATGCCGATCAGGTGCTCCTCCAGCCCCATCATCAGCGGATGCACCCAGGAATCGAAGATCACATTGGCCCCCTCCCAACCCATCTGGGGGGAATAGCGGGCCGGCACATCCTGCACATGCAACGGCGAGCTGATCACCGCGCAGGGAATTCCCAGGCGCTTGGCGCTGTGGCGCTCCATCTGGGTGCCGAGCACCAGTTCGGGGGCCGCTTCGGCCATTGCCTTTTCCACCGCCAGGTAGTCGTCGCTGATTAGGGCTTCCAGCCCCAGCTCCTTTGCGGCGGCCCGCACCTCGCGGGCCTGCTCACGGCTGTAGGTGCCCAGGCCCACCACCTCAAAACCCAGCTCCTGGCTGGCGATGCGGGCCGCAGCCAGGGCGTGGGTGGCGTCGGCAAAGATGAACACCCGCTTGCCGGTGAGGTAGGTGGAATCGACGGAACGGGAATACCAGGGCAGCCGGGATTCGGCTTCGTTCGCTGCCCCAATCTCCACCCCCAAAAGCTCGCTGATTTCCTTGAGGAAGTCGCCGGTGGCGCCGATGCCAATCGGCACCGTTTTGATCGTTGCCATGCCGAAACTGCGCTCCAGCCAGCTGCAGACCGTGCCAGCCACCTCAGCATAAAGGCAGACATTGGCGTCCGCATCAGGCAACCGCATCAGGTCTGCGGGCCTGGCCCCCAGCGGCGCCACCACACTGACATCAATGCCATGGCTGGCCAACAATTTGCTGATTTCCAGCACGTCGTCGCGGCAACGGAATCCCAGCAGGCTGGGTCCCAGCAGGTTGACCCTCGGTCGCCGCCCCTCTTGGCGCCAGCGTTGCGGCGAGGGTTTGGCGAATCCCGGCGCGGGCATTTGATCTTTGAGCAGGCCCCGCACCAGTTGGTAGAAGCTTTCGGCAGCACCCCAGTTTTCTTTTTTTGAATAGGCGGGCAGCTCCAGGCTCACAACCGGCACCCCGCCCAGGTCCATGCCATGGGCCAGGGATCCGGGTTGGTCCTGGATCAATTCAGCGGTGCAGCTTTCGCCCACCAACAGGGCTTCGGGCTGGAAACGATCCACGGCGGCCTTGATCGTGCGCTTGACCAGCTCGGCCGTATCGCCGCCCAGGTCCCGGGCCTGGAAGGTGGTGTAGGTGACGGGGGGGCGGCGGTTGCGCCGTTCGATCATCGTGAACAGCAGATCGGCGTAGGTGTCGCCCTGCGGCGCGTGCAGCACGTAGTGCACCCCTTCCATCGAACTGGCGATGCGCATGGCGCCCACATGGGGCGGGCCTTCGTAGGTCCAGAGGGTCAGTTCCATGGGGCCGGTGATCGGGAAATAAAGG
>JBBASD010000042.1:6723-16023 GCA_040399485.1 Cyanobium sp.
AGCTGGCGGCGATGCAGGGGCCGGGCGAACAGTTCGGCCAGCTCACCGGCCTGGTCGCAGCCGTGGATGGGGCTGAAGACCAGTTCGATAGACCACTTGGTGGCGATGCCCTCGGCTTCGAGGGGATTGGCCAACCCGAGACCGCAGACCACCAGATCGGGCCGCTCGGCCCGGACCCGCTCCAGCTGTTTCTCCACATCCTGGCCCTCGCTGAGGCGGGTGCCGGCCGGCAGCAGGGCCATTTCGGCGGCCATCAGTTGGCGATCCAGGTAGGGGGTGCCCACCTCCACCAGCTCCATGCCGCATTCGCGGGCCAGGAAGCGAGCCAGGGGGATTTCCATCTGGGAGTCGGGCAACAGGAACAGGCGGCGACCCTCCAGCTCGCGGCGGTGGGGTTCGAGGGCGCGGCGTCCGCGAATCTCCAAAGGATCGAGCACGGCGGCGACAGCCGCGGGGGCCAGGCCGAAGGCCGCCGCCGCCGCTTCCATCCAGAGACGGCTCCCCTCCACCCCAAACGGATAGGGGCTTTCGATCAGCTTGGCGCCCCGATGCACCAGCGCCCGGGCGGTGCCGCTCAAGAAGGGTTGGGCTAGCAACAGGCGGGTGCCAGCTCCCACCGGCGGCAGCTCGGTGGAGCGCCGCGGGGGCAGGCTGCGCACCCGGGGCACCCCCATCCGCTCAAACAACAGCCGAAAACGGTCTTCGACCGCATCGGCCAGGGTGCCAACAATCAGCAATTGATCTTCGTCGCTGCTCGGCATCAACGGCAGCATCGCCATCAGGGCGTGGTCTTCCCCCTGGGTGAAGGTGGTTTCGATGCCACTGCCGGAATAATTAAGCACCCGCACCCGGCCCGCCAGCTGGGCACTGAGCCGTTCGGCGGCCCGTTGCAAATCAAGCTTGATCACCTCGCTGGGGCAGGAGCCCACCAGAAAGAGGGTGCGGATCTCGGGGCGGCGCTCCAGCAACTCCCGCACCAACCGGTCCAGTTCTTCGTTGGCATCGGCCAGGCCGGCCAGATCCTTTTCCCCCAGGATCGCTGTGCCGAAGCGGGGTTCGGCAAAGATCATCACCCCCGCCGCGCTCTGGATCAGGTGGGCACAGGTGCGGGAGCCCACCACCAGGAAAAAGGCGTCAGGCATGCGGCGATGGAGCCAGACGATCGAGGTAAGCCCGCAAAAAACCTCACGCTGGCCGCTTTGCTTGAGCACCTCAGGCAGCGCGAGATCGGCGCTGATGGGTGGGGCGACCATGGGATGTTGAGCATTTCACCCCAGGCTTAGCGAGGCTGGTCCCTTGCTTGGGGGATGGCTTTACATCTGTTGGGGGAAAGGGCCGGCGCGGGTCGGCTGGCGTCAGGATCGGCTGACTTGAGGCTCCGCTGGCGTCAGGGAGGAGCCGGGGCATCGCGGCAAAGAGCTTGGAAATACAACCAGCGCCCCACGGTGGTTAAGGGCATCAACACATAGGTGATTGGATTGGGGGTGACAATAATCAGACTGCAATTCCAGCCAGCCTG
Source organism: Cyanobium sp. (assembly GCA_040399485.1). Taxonomy (GTDB): domain Bacteria; phylum Cyanobacteriota; class Cyanobacteriia; order PCC-6307; family Cyanobiaceae; genus Cyanobium. The sequence goes on from JBBASD010000042.1 coordinate 8,243, forward strand.
ACGCACGATTTCGTTGGCCACAAAAGCCGCGCCCATACCTCCCACCGGATTGAGATTGGAGCGAAAGGGGCCCAACACCAGGCGGCGAATCCGCAGCCCTGGAAAACCAGATTCAAGGTCAGCACGCTCCAGCACAGGGGCCCGCAGACTGAGCAATTGGCCGACCAATCGTTTGCTGATTTCATACAGCGGGCTGATCGCCACCTGGATTTCCGCCTCCGAAGTGTTGACCCATACCTCCGGGCGCGGCCGGCCGGCAGGGGGCCGCGAGCGTGCCACCTGGGCGAAGAGTTCCAGCAGGCGCCAAAGGCTGAGGGCATTCACCTCAATGGTGCGCTCCACGCTGTCCACGCTGCGTTCGCCGTGGACATTGATGCCATGGTTGAGCACCAACAGGTCGACTTCCGCCAGCAGGGGGCCCAGCGCCTCCTCCTGGCCCACCGCCCAGCCCACCTGCCGCAGCGGGATGGGACAGCCTTGGTCGTCCTGGAGCTCCAGGGGGCTGCTGCTGCTGGTCAGGGCGATCAACCGGTCACCGCGGCGATGCAGGCGCCGCAACAGGGCCTGGCCCAGGCTGCCTGAGGCGCCGGTGATCGCCACCGTGCGGGCCCCCGGGGCTGGGAGCGGGTTGATGGGGTCGGAGGCGGCGGCCATCGACTACGGCTTGGGCGAACGGTGTCGCCAGCATCGGACGGGGCGGAGCGGTTGCCTAAATTGACGCCCAACTTTGCTGCCAGTGAGGTCATTCCATGCCCACCGCCTTGCTGATCGGCTCCTGCGAACCATTCAGTGGCAAATCGGCGGTGGTGCTGGGCCTGGGCCGCCAGCTGCTGCGCCTTGGAGTCGGTTTGTCCTTTGGCAAACCCCTGGCCAGCGACGCCGACGATGACCAACTGGTCCAGCAGCCCGGCGATCCGCTGCTGGACCCGGACGTGCGCTTCGTCGGCAGCACATTGGGACTACCCGAAAGCCAGTTGATCCCGTCGCTGCACACCATCAACGCCGATACGGCCCATGGCCGTCTGCTAATTGGTGATCTGGCCCCCGGGGCCGGTTTCGAGGCCCTCAAGCAACGCCTGCAGCAGGGGGCCGATGAGCTGGCCCTACTGGAAGCCGCCGGCAGCCTCAGTGAAGGCCAGCTCTATGGCCTCAGCTTGGTGCAACTGGCCAGGGGGCTGGAGGCCCCGGTGGTCTTGGTCCACCCCTGGCAGGACAGCCGCAGCGTTGATGCCTTGCTGGAGGCCCGCTCCCTGCTGGGGGATGGGCTGGCGGGGGTGGTGCTCAACATCGTCGAACCCGACCAGGTTTCCGAGCTGCGCCAGGAGGTGGTGCCCGCCCTCGAGCGTCTTGGCATCGATGTATTTGGCGTAATGCCCCGCAGTCCGATGCTGCGCAGCATCAGTGTCGAAGAACTGGCCCGGCGCCTGGGGGCCCGGGTGCTTTGTTGCAGTGATCAGCTGAATCTGCTGGTGGAAACCCTATCGATTGGCGCCATGAGTGTGAATTCGGCCATGGAGTTCTTCCGTCGCCGCCGCAACATGGCCGTGATCACTGGCGCCGATCGAACCGACATCCAGCTGGCCGCCCTGGAAGCCTCCACCCAGTGCCTGATCCTGACGGGGGTGGGCGAACCGCTGCCCCAACTGCTGAATCGGGCCGAAGAATTGGAGGTGCCCGTGCTCAAGGTGGACCACGACACCCTCAGCACCGTCGAGGTGATCGAGGCGGCCATCGGCCATGTGCGCCTGCACGAACCGGTCAAGGCCACCTACGCCATCCGCTTGGTGGCCGAGCATTGCCGTTTCGACGCCCTCTTCCAACGCCTCAGACTGCCTGCCCCTGTCTGAGCGAAGGTCCCTGAGCGGATCGGTCCAGTGGCTGCTAGTTTCTTGCCTACGAATGTAGGCTTTGGGTGACCCGGTCCCTAGATATTCCGGCACTTGGTCGGATCGACACGTTGGCCCAGGAACTGGCCATGCTCCAGGACAGGGGCAAGCGGCGCATTGCCATTCTTGGTAGTCGCCATGTTCCCGTGGTGTCCATCCATCTGGTTGAACTCGTGGGACGCTCCTTGGCCCAGGAGGGACACAACCTGATGACCTCCGGCTCCCAGGGGGTGAATGCGGCTGTAATCCGCAGTGTCCTTGATGTGGAACCTTCCCGCCTGACGGTGCTGCTTCCCCAGAGCCTGGATCGCCAGCCGGCCGAATCCAGGGAGCAACTTGATCGGGTCTTGCATTTGGTCGAAAAGCCAGAACACGATGAGTTGCCCTTGCCGATCGCCAGCAGCCTCTGCAACCAGGAAATCATCAGTCGCTGCGACCAGCTGATCTGCTTTGCCTTCCATGACAGCGAGACCCTGCTGGCCAGTTGCCGCACGGCCGAGGATTTGGGCAAGGTCGTCAGCCTGATGTTCTTCGACTGAGGCTGTTTCATGCCGTTTAGAGGGGCCGAGCCGGCAGCACCTGCAGCCTGGTCCCCTCCCTTCCCATTACGGTCACGGCCTGGCCAGGCAGCAGCGGCACCCCCGGTTCCAGGTTGGTGGCGGCCCAGCTTTGGCCCTGCCAGCGCACCCTTCCCCGACCGTCATTCTCAAAGGCGCTGATCACCTCGGCCGATTCGGCCCGGCTGCTGGGGGGTAGGGGCCGTTCGCCTTGGCGCCGATCCCAGTGGCGCAGCCAGCCATAACCCAGTGCCAGCAGGGCGGCAAACAGCAGGCCCTGCAGGGTCGTGGTCAGGGCCGCAGTGGCGGCCGTCAGCAAGGCCACCGCCAGGGCCGCCAGGCCGGCCATCAACAGCAGGCCATCGCCATCAAAGCCCGCCAGGGCCAAGGCCAGCAGCGGTAGACCCGCCAGCAACCAGAACAGGGCCGGGGTGATGGGCATGGGGGCGCAGGCGATCCGGCGACGGCCAATTTGCCTATGTTGATCGATTAGGGCAGCTGGCGATGGAAACCGTTCTTCTGCCTGTGCTGGCGGTGCTGGCCGTGCTCGGCATCAGCAGTGTCAAGGTGACCAGCAGCAGCCAATCCCAGCTGGTGGAGCGGTTGGGCAAGTACAACCGCCAGCTTTCGCCGGGGCTTTCGTTGGTGTTGCCGGGGCTGGAGCGGGTGGTGAGCCACCAGTCGCTCAAGGAGCGGGTGCTGGATATCCCCCCCCAGCAATGCATCACCAGCGACAACGTCTCGATCGAGGTCGATGCGGTGGTCTATTGGCAGTTGCTTGAGCACGAACGGGCCTATTACGCCGTCGACAACCTGCAGGCGGCGATGGTGAATCTGGTGCTGACCCAGATCCGCGCCGAAATGGGCAAGCTGGATCTCGATCAAACCTTCACCACCCGTTCGGAGGTGAATGAGGTGTTGCTGCGCGAATTGGACCAGGCCACCGACCCCTGGGGCGTCAAGGTGACGCGGGTGGAACTGCGGGACATCCGGCCGACCGTGGGGGTGCAGCAGGCGATGGAGCAGCAGATGACCGCCGAGCGGGAAAAACGGGCGGCGGTATTGCGATCAGAAGGCGAACGGGAATCCCAGGTGAATGCGGCTAGGGGGCGGGCCGAGGCGCTCGTGCTTGATGCCCGGGCCCGCCAGGAGGCCCTGTTGCTGGAAGCCGACGCCCAGGCCAAGCAGCAGTTGCTGCTGGCCCGGGCCCGGGCCGAGGCCGCCGCCGAATTGGCCAAGGCCATGGAAGCCCATCCAGCGGCGGCCGAAAGTTTGAGGCTGCTACTGGCCCATGACTGGATGGCCATGGGTCAGGAGATGGCCCATGCCAAAGGCGGCAGTGTCTTGATGGTGGACCCCCAAAGCCCCGCCGCCCTGTTAGCCGCCCTCAAGGGACTGCAGGAAAAAGGCTGAAACGGCAGAGCTATCCCTGCCGGCCCATCGCAGCCGGCCATGGCCCTGGGGGGGGCGATCAGGCCGGCCAGCGCCAGGCGGCCCGCTCCAGCACCGTCTGGCCGGGCAGCAGCGTCGCCCCCAGCTCCCGCTCTAGCCGCAGCAGAGTGCAGCCCGGGCTGGCCTCCAGGGCGGTGATCAGGGCCTCGGCGTGGGCCACCACCCACACCTGGGTGCGCTCGGCCACCGCAGCAATCAAGCGCGCCAGAGGCGCCAACAGATCGGGGTGGAGGCTGTTTTCCGGTTCGTTGAGCACCAGCAGCGGCGGTAGCCGCGGGCTGAACAGGGCCGCCGCCAGCAGCAGGTAACGCAGGGTGCCATCGGATAGCTCGCTGGCATCGAGGGGCCGCAGCAATCCCGGTTGCTGCAATTGCAGTCGAAAGGTTGGTTGACTTGTGTCCACAGTCAACCGGCAGCCTGGGAAGGCAGCGGCGATCGCAGCCTGCAGGCCTTCGTGGTCACCGATCTCGATGATCGTCTGCACGGCGGCGGCCAGGTCGCCGCCATCGGCCGCAAGGGACAGGGTGCGGGTGGCAATGCGGCCGCAGCGGGCCGGAGCCTGGCGGTCGGTGCGAAAGCTGTCGTAGAAGCGCCAGCTCAGGATCATGCTGCGCAGCTGGAACACCTCAGGCGCCTCCAGGGGGTCAGAAACGGCGGTCAGCAGGCTCTCGTGGGGCGACACCTCCAGGGCGAGCGGCTGGCTGCGGCCACCCTCGCCGCAGCGCTCCACCACCGCACCGCTGCGCTGCACCAACAAGCTGCGCGGATGGAAAGGCCCGCCGGCCCAGATCCACTCCCGCTTGATCTCCGGATCCAGCACAAAGGCACTGCTGTGGTCATCGGCCCGATAGCCCAGCTCAATCGCGTACGAAAGCGAGACGCCGGCAATGCCCAGCCGCAGCCGCGCCGCCTCCCGCCTGCCGCTACTGCCCTGCACCGGCTGCTCACCGCGAAGCATCTCCCGCGTCGTGCGCTCCGGCCCGGCCCAAAACACCGCCGGCAATCCCCCCTCGGCGGCCAGGGCCGCCACCAGCTCGCCCCGGGCCGCGGCAGCAATCAGACCCAAGGAGCGATAGAGGTTGCTCTTGCCGCAGCCGTTGGCGCCACACACCACCGTGAGCCCCCCTGGGGGTGGGCCGCCCAGGGGCACCGTGAGCTGCTGCAGGGAGCGGTAGCCGGCCACAGCCAGGTGGGTGAGGCTTGGAGCCGCCCTGGCGCCGTTCGCTGGCGGGGTTTGGCCCTTCACAGGCATGCTGGGCGCGACAAGTTCAGAACTTGACCACGCTGGTGGGCCGCAGGAGCCAACCGGCTTCACCGGCCTTGAGCTTGTAGCAAATCTGCCGTTGGCCGCCGCTGGCCTTGGCGTTGCTGTCGCCTGGTTTGTAGATCGGGAAGCGACGCGCCAGGCAGTCCTCCACCACCTGGAACTGGTCGTGACCCTGGTATCCCTCGGCGTTGGCGCCCGTGAGTTCCGGCAGGGTGATCGGCGAGAGCTCGTTGCCTTTCATCACTGCGTAGGCCACCACTTCGCCGTAGCTGCCGCTGCCCGCTCCCTGCACGTACACGTAGATCTCGGGCAAACCATTGGCGTTAAGGTCGGCCACCTCGGCGCCCACCACCTGGCCATTGACCGTTTGGCGAATCGGCTTGATCGCTGGCTTGGCACCCGTGGTGGTGATCGTCAGTTGTTGTTGGGAGCCCTCACCGCTGCTCTGCACCTGGAAGTTGGTGCCTTGAAGCTGCAGGGTTTTGTTGAAGGCGGCGCCGGCCCAGGCGCTGCCGGGCACAGCGGTGGCCAGCAGCAGGGCGGCGGCGGTGAGCTGGGGGAAGAAGCGCATTACACGAAACTCAGATTGGGGCTGGCACCTTCCTCAGCATGGGGCCCAGCACCGCGCCCAAGAAAGGGTGGAATGGGCTGGGGAAAGTAGGGATTCCTAGCAGCTTGCAGTGGGATCGTTGCCTTGGAGCTTCGCCATTAGCTCTTTCTAAAGCCAGCGATTTTGCGGCGCAAGTCTGGTTTGCAGTAGCTCTGGAATTTGGCGAGCAATTTGGTATTCGTCCCCCCATGACCTTTTACTAAAGCCTCGATTCCATAGGCTCAGCCTTATGCCGCCCTCAAGCTTCCAGCTGCTCCAGCCAGTTCTGTAGATCCTCGCCGCTGCGGAAATCGAGTAGGGACAGGGTCAGGTTTTCCAGTTGTGCACGGCTCAGGACTTCAATGCGGGAGGTGGTGGCGGCACTGAGGGATCCACAGCGACGCTCCAACAGCCGCAGGGCGAGAGTACAAGCCTCACGGTGGCGTCCTTCCTCCAGACCTTCTTCCAGGCCCATCTCCCTGCCTTCCTGGCGGCCCTCTTGCAGGCCCTCCTGCCTTCCAAGCTCAACGCCCTCATGCCGCCCTTCCGCGAGGATGTCTTGAAAGGCGCGAGTGTGGCGCCAGAAGTCTTTGGAGATGCCGAGGGTGGCCATGATCTGGGAGGGGGTAAGACCTTGAAAACGTTCCGAAAGAATAGGCACAATTAGCTCGATCAGATCCGGCCTTAGGGCCACGATTCTCTGGGCACAGGGCCCGAGATCTGGCTCCTTTTGCACCGGCAGGGTGAGCAGGGCCAGCATGGGATCTAGATCGGGTTGGCAGGCAAGAACCTGCAGATCCACCCAGGTCACATCCTGCTCAAGGAAGCGCCTCAGCAGCAGGGGTTGGCTGGAGCCAAGGGCCAGGCGCCGGTGGGCAAGAAGCACCAGCACCTGCAGATGCGCCACCTCCTCGTGCTGTTGCAGCAGGCGGAAGGTTTCAGCGCCAAGGCGGCGGTGAAAACTACGGTCGGCGTGCATTTGAACCTCCAGGAGCACCACCGGACGCCGTGCGCTACCGCCGGGGTGCTGGCGGGGCCAGAGCACGCCATCGGGATGGTGGGCCACCTTTTTGAGGGCCACCGGCCGGAAGATGTAGGTGCTTTCCTGTTCGGGCTCGCCGACCAGCCCCGGCAGAAGCCGACACACCAGATCGGGCATGGCGCGGAACACCTCTGAATACCAGTGATCACTTGGCAAGGCAGTGGCTGCAGCGGGCTGGTGAGGTGGCGAAAACGCCCCACATATTCAGTGCCACCGCCTGTCACCACCCCGGCCAGCACCGGTCCTGTGCCCGACAGGGTTAGCCCCTGCCACCATTCCCGGCAATCCAACGGCTGGGACTGGATCTGGTCAGATCAGGCCGCCAGCAGTTCGGGCTCCCGGTAGGGCACGAAGCTGGCCTTGCGGGCGCCGCAGATCGGGCACACCCAATTGGCTGGGATTGCCTCAAACGGGGTGCCGGCGGCAATGCCCGAATCCGGATCGCCAACCGCCGGGTCGTAGATCATCGAGCACACCTTGCAGATCCACTTGCCCGCCACCGGCGTCGCCGCCTCGCCGGCCTTGCCCTTGCCCTGCAGCGCCTCCAGCGCCACGGTGTAGCGCTCGGCATGGTGCTGCTCGATCGGCTGCAGGAAGCCGAAATTGCTGGCGGCCCGCCTAAAGATCGCCGCATGTTCCTGCGACTCGGTGATCTGCTCCTCAAAGTCGGCCGCCGCATCGGCGTCCCGGTCGGCACGGGCCTGGGCGGCGAATTCCGGGTACATGGTGGTGTACTCGTAGGTTTCGCCTTCAATTGCCAGCTCCAGGCAGCGGGCCAGCTTCGCCTCTTTCTCCGCCTCGCTCAGGGCCGCCGGGTCGTCGATCACCAGCTCGGGGTGGAGCAGCCGGAAGTGGGCGAAAGCGTGCTCGGTCTCCTGGTTGGCGGTATCGCGGAACAGGCGCGCCAGATCGCCGTTGCCCAGCTGCTTGGCCACCTCCGCAAAGAACAGGTATTTGCGGTTGGCCATGCTCTCGCCGCCGAAGGCGG
>JBBASD010000043.1:0-15832 GCA_040399485.1 Cyanobium sp.
TGCTGCCCTGGGTGGGCCGCTGCCCCGGCCTGGTGGTGATCCGCAGCCTCACCAAACTGGCGGCGATTCCGGGGTTGCGACTCGGCTATGCCCTGGCGGACCCGACGCGCCTGGCCCGCTGGGCCGCCTGGAGGGACCCCTGGCCCGTCAATGGTCTGGCGGCGGCGGCGGGGGTGGCCCTGATGGCTGATCGCGCCTGGGACCAGCGCGTGCAGGGCTGGCTGGCGCGGGAAGGCCCATGGCTGGCTGGGGAGTTGGCCCAACTGCCGGGCCTGGTGCCGATGGCATCGGCGGCCAATTTTCTGCTGGTGCGCGGTGAGCGGGCTGGCCAGCCCTTCTCCCTAAACGGCCTGCGCCTGGCCCTGGAGCAGCGCCACCGGATTCTGGTGCGGGATTGCCGCTCGTTCGCGGGGCTGGGTGAAAGCTGGCTGCGGCTGGCGGTGCTGGATCCCCGCGGCAATCGGCGCCTGCTTGGCGCCCTGGCCCAGGAGCTGGGGGGCTGAAGATAAGGGCCGCTTTAGGGCTTTAGGCCCCAAGGGCCGCTTTCAAGTCGCTGCGGGCTTGCTGCAGGGCCCTATCTAGGGCAGCGCCATCTTTGCCACCGGCCTGGGCCAGGTTGGGGCGGCCGCCGCCGCCGCCGCCGCAGGCCTTGGCCACGCCGGCGATAAAGGCCCCCGCCTTGGAGCCGGCGGCGACCACCGCCGCACCGAAGGCCGCCGCCAGCACCACCTTGGTCCCATCGGCCGGATCGGGCAGGCCCCCCAGCACCACGGCGGCGTTGCTGCCCAGTTGCTCCTGCAGTTGCTGGGCCGCCGTCTGCAGGTCGCCGCCTTCAACCCCATCGAGACGCGCCACCAGCAATTGGCAGGCGCCGCTGCTTTCGGCCTGGCTGATCAGGGCCGCCGCCTTGGCCGCCGCCAACTCGGCCTGAGCGGCGGCCAGGGCCTTGCCGGTGGCCTTGAGTTCGTCCTGCAGGGCCAACACCCGCTCAACGATCTCGCCCGGTTGGGCCTTGAAGCGGTCCCCCAGGCTTTTGACCACGGCCTCCCGCTCGTTTAGGTAGCCGAGCACAGCCGGTCCGGCCACCGCTTCGATGCGGCGGATGCCGGCGGCCACCCCCGATTCGCTGACGATCTTGAACAGGCCGATCTCGGCGGTGCTGGCCACGTGGGTGCCGCCGCACAGCTCCATCGATACCCCGGGAACATCCACCACCCGCACCACCTCGCCGTACTTTTCGCCAAACATGGCCACGGCGCCGGCGGCCCGGGCCTGGTCGATGGCCATTTCGGCCACCTGCAGGGCGTGGCCCTCGCTGATCCAGCCGTTGATCAGGGTTTCGATTGCAGCCAGTTCCTGGGCCGTGACGGCCCGGGGGCAGTGGAAATCAAAGCGCAGGCGGTCGAAATCCACCAAGGATCCGGCCTGGGCGATGGCCGGATCCACCACCTGCTTAAGGGCGGCCTGCAGCAGGTGGGTGGCTGTGTGGTTGGCCTGGGCGCGGCGGCGGCAGGCGGGATCGACGCGGGCCAGCACCACATCGCCCACGGCCAGGTGCCCCCGCTCCAGCCGGCCGCTGTGCACGAACACACTGCGATTGCGGCTGACGGCCTCGATGGCCACCAGCAGGGCGTCGCTATCCCCCCCCTGGCCGATCAGCAGGCCCCGGTCCCCCACCTGGCCGCCGCCTTCGCCGTAGAAAGGCGTTGTATCGAGCACAATCTGCAGCTCGTCTCCGGCAGTGGCCCGTTCGGCGGCAGATCCATTTACCACCAGGGCCAGCACGCAGCTGGCTTGCTCCAGTTGGCTATAGCCGGCGAACTGGGTGGCAGCCAAGGCGCCAGCCACCTGCTCGATCGCCCCCTGCACGGTCAGATCGAGGCTGACGGCGGCGGCCTTGGCCCGCTGGCGCTGGGCCGCCATCGCCGCCTCAAAGCCGGCCAGGTCCACCGTCAGGCCATGTTCCTCGGCGATCTCCTCGGTGAGCTCCAGGGGGAAGCCATAGGTGTCGTAGAGCTCAAAGGCCTGATCACCGCTGATCTGCGCCGGCTGGGCCGCCAGCACATCGGCCAGCAGTTTTTCGCCCCGTTCCAGGGTTTCCAGGAAGCGGGCCTCCTCCCGGTTCAGCTCCGCCAGGATGGCCTCACGACGCTCCATCAGCAGGGGGAAGGCCTCGGCCATCAGGGCGATGGCCCCTGCTCCCATCGAGCCCAGAAAGGGCTTGTCGATGCCGAGCAAGCGGCCATGGCGCACCACCCGCCGCAGCAGCCGCCGCAGGATGTAGCCCCGGCCCAGGTTGGAGGCGCTGACCCCATCGGCGATCAGCTGGGTGATGGCGCGGCTGTGGTCGCCGATCACCTTGAGGCTGGTGCGGCCGGCTGCATTGAGATTTTGGTAATCGACCCCAGCTAATTGGGCAGCCTGCTCAATTAGCGGATAGATGAGATCGGTTTCATAATTATTGCTCACCCCCTGCAAGATCTGGGCCATGCGCTCTAGGCCCATACCGGTATCAATGCTGCGGTTGGCCAGGGGCGTCAGCTGGCCCTCGGCGTCCCGATTGTATTGCATGAAGACCAGATTGTAAAATTCGATGAAGCGGCTGTCGTCCTCTAGATCGATAGTCTCAGCGCCCAGTTCTGGTTTGAAGTCGTAGTAAATTTCCGAGCAGGGGCCGCAGGGTCCCGTGGGCCCCGAAGCCCAGAAATTATCGGCCTCATCCATGCGGATGATGCGCCGTGGATCGACGCCTACCTCATCACGCCAGATGGCAGCGGCCTCGTCATCTTCTCGAAATACGCTGACGACCAGATTGTTGGGATTGAGGCCGAATACCTGGGTGCTGAGTTCCCAGGCCCAGGCGATGGCCTGGGCTTTGAAATAATCGCCAAACGAAAAGTTGCCCAACATCTCGAAGTAGGTGTGGTGCCGCGCCGTGCGACCCACGTTCTCGATGTCATTGGTGCGGATGCATTTCTGGCTGCTGGTGGCCCGGGCCGCCGGCCGCTGCTGCTGCCCCAGAAACACCGGTTTGAAGGGCAGCATGCCGGCGATGGTCAGCAGCACCGTGGGATCCTCCGGCACCAGGGAGGCGCTGGCGATGCGCCGGTGCTCCCGGGCTTCGTAGAAGCGCAGGAAGGCCTCGCGGATCTCGGCACCGGAGCGAGGGCGGGGGCCGGAGGGGGAGGCGGCGGTCATGGCGGCGGCAGGGGCCTGGGCGGCAGGCCCATGTTCCCACCGGGGGCAGCAACGCCATTGGAGGTGGCGCTGAACACCTCGATCTCCCCCAGCCCCTTGACCGCCTGCTGGCCGTGGCTGTGCAGCGCGAATTCCGGGTAGTCCGCCACCAGCTGGGCCGTGGCGCCATCGAGGCAGATCGGGTTCTCCAGCTGGCGGGTGAGCCCCTCCATGCGGCTTGCCCGGTTCACCGTGTCGCCGATCACCGTGAACTCCAGCCGCTGGGGGCTGCCAATCTGACCCGCCACCACCGGCCCGCTCGCCAGGCCGACGCCGCTGGCCAGCGGTTCCTCCCCCGCCACCTCTCCCCCCTGGAGTCGCCACTCCTCATTGAGCTGGCGCAGCCGCTCCCCCATCGCCAGGGCGCAGCGCAGCGCCGCCGCCGCCTCGTAGCGCGGCCCGCGCCCCAGCGGCGAGCCGAACACCGCCATCACCGCGTCGCCGATGAACTTGTCGATCGTGCCGCCATGGGCGCTGATCACCGCCACCATCGCCCCCAGGTAGGTATTGAGCTGGCGCACATGCCGTTCGCTCTCGCCGGCGGCGCTGCGGCGTCGAGTTAGCTCGGTGAAGCCCTTCAGATCGGAGAACAGCACCGTCACCTCCAGCACCCGGCCGCGCAGCATGCCCCGCGCCGATTCCGGGTCGGCCAGGATCTCTGCCACCACGCTGGGGGCCACGTAGCGCTCGAAGGTTTGGCGCAGCCGGCGGCGCTCCCGACCCTCCAGCAGGTAGGCGTTGCCGCCATGGAGCAGGGCCAGCAGCACCAGGCCGCTGGCGGGGGCCAGCAGGGGAATCCAGCGATGGTTCAGCTGCAACGCCAGCACCGCCGCCAGCAACTGCAGCGCCAGGGCTGCTCCCACCACCCCGAGCCGCCAGAACAGGGGGCGGCGCGCCAGGGCCAGACCACCGGCCACCAGCAGGGGCAGCATCGCCAGCAAGGCCCGGCGCAAGTCGGCCTCCGGCCAGGGCAGCAAGCCGTCGCCCTGCAGGGAGTTGGCGCTGGCGGTGGCCAGCAGCTCCAGGCCGGAGAGGGGCCCGAAGGCGGTGGCGTGCCGCCCCCCCTCCACTGGACCGACCACCACCAGGGCATCTTGCAGCCGGGCTCGCAGTGGCTGGTTGCGCCAGCGCTGGGGATCGAGCACCTCCCAGGCGGGTAGGCGGCTGAAGCTGCCCTCCGGTCCGTAGACATTGAGGCCGGTGCGCCGATCCGGCTGGCGGGAGGGCAACCCGGCCAGCCGCAGCAGGGTGGTGGACAGGCTCGGCGGGCTCTCCACCCCCTGGGCCCGCAACAGACCGCTGGCGTAGGCCTCCGGATGGCGCAGGGGCTCGCCGGGCACGGGCGCCAGGCTGTTGCTGAGCCCCACCGCCGCCCGCCCGCCGATCGCCGCCAGGAACTGCTCTGGCAACACCAGGGTGAGGCCGCCGGCACCGCGGGAGTCCTCTGGCTCCAGCATCTCGGCGGCGAGGGCGACCCGACCCCGGGCGCCGGCCAGGAAACGATTGAAGGCCTCGTCGTCCGCCGCTCCCTTGGCGCTGGGGCCCTCAAACACCACGTTGATCGCCACCGCTCGGGCGCCGGCCGCCAGCAGGCGCCGGCCCAGCTCGCCATAGGCGGCCCGCGGCCAGGGCAGGGTGTCGGTGCCACGGGTCCAGGCCGGTTGGTTGGGGCTGCGGGAGAACCAGGCCGCCTGCTGCAGGCTGGCATCGTCGATGGGTACCACAATCACCGCCGGGGGAGGACGGCGCGGGCCGCGCCAGAGCAGTAGCTGCTGCTCCAAATTGCGCTCCCAGATCCGCCAGCGCGGCCCCGGCCAAGCCGCCGTGCCGCCCATCCACAGGCTGATGGCGGCGGTCAGCGCCGCCAGGACAACGGTGCGACCCGGGCGGGGTGAGGGGAGGGCCATTCAGGGCAGGGGCAGCGGCTTAGAAGATGCCGAAGCGACGCAGAGTGGGCAGGGACGGCACCGATGGCACTGACGGCACCGACGGCAGCGTCACGCCGGGGACGAAGGAGCGGATGTGGCTTTCCAGCGCCGCGAAACCGGGCAGGGTGCTGCGGAAGCCGCTGAACAGCGGGCCGGACAGGATGGCGTTGTAGTCGCCGGAGCTGAGGCGCAGCAGGGTGAGGATGACGCCCTGGGCCGAGAGCTTCACCTTCTGGCCCGCCTCCACCGCCGTGGCGGGCTTGCCGCTGGGCTCGCCGTCCTGGAGTTGCTCCACGTCCACGCTGCCCTCCAGCACCGAGATTTCGGCGCTGCCGTCCTCCTGCACGTCGATCAGATAATTGGTGCCGCGCACGCTGAGGCGGGCGGAGCGGGTGCAGCCGTTCTGCTTGCCAGAAACCAGGATCTGGCCCTTTTCCACCAGGAAGCAACTGGAGCCGAGCTTGAGCAGGGAGAAGCGGTTGATGCGGCCGGCGGCGCCGCTGCTGAAGGCCAGCTGGCCGCGGCTGTTGCGGGTGCTCAGCGTCTGGGGAGCCGAAGCCCGATCCTTGGGCGCCGCCTGCTTCTGATTGATGTATAGCTCTTGGCCATCAAGAATCTCCTGCACGGTGGCGGATTCAGCCGCCCAGCCGCCGCGGCTGTCGGTTATCGCCAGGCCCAACAGCAGCGCCGCCACGAGGGGAACGGCAGGGACTCGCGCCATCGCACCCCCGAAAATGATTGCCCTCATTGTGGTGCCAATTCAGCCCACCGGCGAAACCCCATCGGCGTAACCCCATCGGCGTGATGATTGCGGGGAAGATGGGGACCCCACCATCCGCTACTGACAGATGCAGCTGCTGCAGCGCTTCCTGATCGCCCTGCTGGCAACCGTCGCCCTCGTGGCCGTGGCCGAGCTCTGCCGGCGGCGGCGCCTGGTCCTGCCCCCCGCCCTTCTGGTGCTGATCGCCCTGGCCAGCTGGGTGGTGATCGGCGCCGAGACGTCAGCGCTGCTGGGACCCGTGGCCCATCGCTGGCTGGATCTGGCGGAGCTGCTGCTGCTGTGTCTCGCTGCCGTGCGGCTGGTGCTGTGGCTGGCCCTGGAGATCCCCAGCAGCCTGGGCTGGTGGCGACGGCCGCCGCAGTTGCTGGTGCAGTTGCTGATGCTGGGCTTTGGCGGCCTGATCGCCGTGGTGGTGGTGCGCCAGATCCTCAAGATCGAGCTGCTCGGGCTGATCACCACCTCCGCCGTGCTCACCGCCGTGATCGGTTTTGCCTCCCAGGGGCTGCTCAAGGACTTGATCGCCGGGCTGGAGCTGCAACTGGGCGATGACTTCGCGATCGGTGATCTGGTCGATCTGGGCGGCCAGCAGGGCGTGGTGGAAAGCGTGAGCTGGCGGGACACCAGCCTGCGCACCATCGAGGGCACCCGCCTGGTGGTTCCAAATAGCAAGGTCACCGATGACGTGATCGTCAACAAGGTGGCCTATGGCTACTGCGGCAACCGCTTTCAAGTTGGTCTCGATTATGCAATTCCGCCCGCTCAGGTGCGGGCCATGCTGCTGGCGCTGCTGGGGGATCACCCGCTGGTGCTCAGCGATCCCAAGCCGCTTGTGCGGGTCAAGGAGTTTGGCGACAGCGCCATCATCTACGAATTGCAGCTATGGCATCCCAAGGGTGTGGAGCCGGGGCCGATCGAACTGCGCAGCGAGCTGCTCGAGCAGATCTGGTATGCGGTGCACCGCAACGGCTGGACCATTCCGTTTCCGGTGCGCGAGTTGCGGGCCGCCCCGCCGCCGGTGGACCCGGAGCTGGAGCGCCAGCCCGCCCAGGCCAAGGCGCTGGCCTGCCTCAGCCGCAATCCACTCTTCAATGTGCTCACCGCCGAGCAGCAGAGCCAATTGATTGCCTCAAGCAGCCGGGTCCGCTTTGGTGCCGGTGAATCGATCGTGCGCGAGGGGGATGGGGGCGACTCCATGTTCTTGTTGATGGACGGCAGGGTGGCCGTGATCAAACATCGTGACGATGGCAGCGAAGTGCCGGTCTGCGATCTGGATGCGGGCGAGGTGTTCGGCGAGATGACCCTCTTCCTCGATGCTCCCCGCAGCACCACGGTGCGGGCCCTGCGGGAATGCGAGTTGCTGCAAGTGGACCGGGACTGCTTCAGCCGGCTGATCGCCAGCAATCCCAGCCTGTTGGACCAGCTGGCGGAGCAAGTGGAAGAGCGGCTCGATGAGCTCAAGGCGATCGGCACCCGCAGCCAGCGGGAATCGCGGCCCGATCTGCTGGCGACGATGCGGCGGCTGCTGATGAACCTGCGCAACTGATCCCGCCCCCATCCCCAGGCACCCGTTAATCCATGATGGTGCGCGAATCCAGTCCCGCTGGGTTCGTATCCACCGGATTCCGGCGCCCCCGCGGCCATGAGCCTGCTGCACGCCACTTGGCTGTTTCCCCCTGAGGGGGCGGGCGGTCGCCTGTTGCTATGGGCCGACACCTGGCGGGTGGCGGCCCCGGTCCAGCCCAAAGCGGGCGAGATCCCCGAGCACCCCCTCAGCCTGAATTGGGATGACCTGGCCACCTGGCTGGAGGACAACGGCCTCTGGTCGGAAGCCGTCAGGCCCGCCAATGCCACCCTCACCCTGCCGAGTCGCAGCCAGGCGGCCCGCGGCCGGCGCAAAAGCGAGGCGGATTGGAGTGGCCTGCCCCTGCAGGCGGGCGAACCGATCCCCAAGGAGGTGCAGTGGTGGCCGTGGCGGGTGGAGGGATTGGCCTTGGATCCGGGTGCGGCCGGCGAATGGCTCAGCGCCCTGCCCCTGTCTGGCGTCCATCCGGGCCTGTCCGATGATCTGCGCTGGTGGAGTCACCTGCAGCGCTGGGCCCTGAGCCTGATCGCCCGCGGCCGCTGGCTGCCCCAGGTGGAGGGGGGCCGGGCCCGCTGGCTGCCGTTGCTGAATCGGGAGGGCGACCGGCGGCGGCTGGAGGAGCTGGCGGCGGGCTTACCCCAGGTGGCGACTTCGGCGATTGTGCATGAAGCCTTGGCCTGTCGCCGCCCCGGCAGCGGCCGGCTGCGGGTGGCGAGCCTGCTGGAGGCGCTGCTCGATGGCCAGCTGCGGGCCGGCTTCCAGAAGGATGCCCAGGGCCTCGATCCGCTGCTGGCCGCGTGGCAGCAAGCCCTGGGCCGCGGCGATGGCCAACTGAAGCTGGATGCTGATGACAGCGAGCGGCTCCAGATTGCAACCCACCACTGGCTGGAGGCGGTGGCGGGGCGGCTGGCACCGGCGCGGGCCTGCCTGGAGCTGGATGCGCCGCCGGAGGGGGAGGAGCTCTGGCAGCTGCGTTTCAGTCTCCAGGCCGAAGCCGAACCCAGCCTGCGGCTGCCGGCGGCGGCGGTTTGGTCGGCCGGCGCCGCCGTGCTGCAGCTCGGTGAGGTGGAGGTGCCCCAGCCGGGTGAGTTGCTGCTGGAGGGACTGGGACGGGCTCTTACGGTGTTTGAGCCGATCACGCGGGGTCTTGATGGGGCGGCGCCGGAGGGCATGGCGTTGACCCCCGCCGAGGCCTTTGTGTTGGTGCGCACCGCCGCCAGCCAATTGCGCGATGTGGGGGTGGGGGTGGTGCTGCCCGAATCCCTATCGGGCGGCTTGGCCAGTCGCTTGGGGCTGTCGATCGTGGCCGAGCTGCCCAAGCGTTCCAAGGGCTTCACCCTGGGCGAAACGCTGGAGTGGCAATGGGAGTTGATGATCGGTGGTGTCACCCTCAGCCTCAAGGATCTGGAGCGCCTGTCGGCCAAGCGCAGCCCGCTGGTGCAGCACAAGGGCGCCTGGATTGAGTTGCGGCCGGGGGATTTGCGCAATGCCGAGCGCTTCTGCGCTGCGGATCCGCCGCTGACCCTGGATGAGGCCCTGCGGCTGACCGCCAGCGAGGGCGACACCTTGATGCGGCTGCCGGTGCATCAATTCACGCCCAAGCCCCGCCTGCAGGCGGTGCTGGAGCAATACCACCAGCAGAAGGCCCCCGATCCGCTGCCGGCCCCGGAGGGCTTTGCCGGCCAGTTGCGGCCTTATCAGGAGCGGGGCTTGGGCTGGCTGGCCTTTTTGCATCGCTTCGATCAGGGGGCCTGCCTGGCCGATGACATGGGGTTGGGCAAGACGATCCAGCTGCTGGCCTTTTTGCAGCACCTCAAAGCCGAGGAAGAGCTGAAGCGTCCGGTGCTGCTGGTCGCCCCCACCTCGGTGCTGACCAATTGGAAACGGGAAGCCGCTGGCTTCACGCCGGAGCTGGAGGTGCGCGAGCACTACGGGCCGCGGCGGGCCAGCAATGAGGCGGCGCTGAAAACGGCGCTCAAGGGGGTGGATTTGGTGCTGACCACCTACGGGCTGCTGCAACGGGATAGCGAGTTGCTGGAGTCGCTGGATTGGCAGGGGGTGGTGCTGGATGAGGCCCAGGCGATCAAGAATCCCGCCGCCAAACAATCCCAGGCCGCCCGGGATTTGGGCCGGCCCGGCAAGCAGGGACGCTTCCGCATTGCCCTCACTGGCACCCCGGTCGAAAACCGGGTCAGTGAGCTGTGGGCGCTGATGGATTTCCTCAATCCCAATGTATTGGGGGAGGAGGCCTTCTTCCGCCAGCGCTATCGCTTGCCGATCGAAAGCTACGGCGACATGAGCTCGCTGCGCGATCTAAAAGCCCGGGTGGGTCCGTTTATCTTGAGGCGCCTCAAAACCGACAAGGCGATTATTAGCGATCTACCCGAGAAGGTGGAATTGCGTGAATGGGTGGGCTTGGCCCCCGAGCAGGTGCAGCTCTATCGCCGCACGGTGGACGAAAGCCTGGATGCGATCGCCAGGGCGCCGTTGGGTCAACGCCACGGCCAGGTGCTGGCGTTGCTGACGCGGCTAAAACAAATCTGCAACCATCCCGCCCTGGCGCTCAAGGAAGCACCGAGCAGTGTCGATGGCGGCTTTGCGGCCCGCAGCGCCAAGGTGCAGCGGCTGGAGGAAATCCTGGAGGAGGTGATGGCGGCGGGCGATCGGGCCCTGCTGTTCACCCAATTCGCCGAATGGGGCCAGCTGCTCAAGGTGTATCTGGAGCGGCGCTGGCGCCAGGAGGTGCCGTTTCTGTACGGCAGCACCAGCAAGAGCGAACGCCAGGCGATGGTCGATCGCTTCCAGGATGATCCCCGCGGCCCCCAGTTGTTTTTGCTGTCGCTGAAGGCCGGTGGGGTGGGCCTCAACCTCACCCGGGCCAGCCATGTATTCCACATCGACCGCTGGTGGAATCCGGCCGTCGAAAACCAGGCGACGGACCGGGCCTACCGCATCGGCCAGCAGAAGCGGGTGATGGTGCACAAGTTCATCACCAGCGGCTCGGTCGAAGAAAAAATCGACATCATGATCCGCGAAAAATCAGTGCTGGCCGAAGAGATTGTCGGCTCGGGCGAGGAATGGCTGGGGGGCTTTGATGTCAAGCAACTGCGGGATTTGGTGGCTTTGGATGAGGGGGGGGCAGGTTAGTGCTGTTCGCCTGCAGCGGAAACCTTTCAGGATGGCGGATCGACTCAACAGACAAGTCAATATCTAAATCTGGCCAATAGAGATGGTCGGCCGTGGGTCGGAGAACATTGATAATCTGCTGAGTCGTAGCCGCTTTGAACCAAGGGAACTCCGAATATGAAAGTGTTACTTCTTCTTCATCAATAAGCATCCAGACGCAATCGCCTGAAACATTTGTGACCTCAGCTGAAAAAGTGGTTGTTCCAGTCATTAAGGATCTCCTGTTGGCGTGACGCCACTAACCGTTCGGCGTTTGGGTGGCTGACATGGATGTGAAAACGGCTTTCCTCGCGAGAGAAGATTGTTGGTAACAAGCTCCCTCACTTTGCTCTCAGCATAGCCTCGTTACCAGTGCGGTGACAGGACTGGAGTTGCCACGACAAGTCATTGATACTCTGAACTCTGGCTGGAACTGGAAAAGCTGTCCGCATCTTCCCAACGCCCCGTATAAGCAGCGGGCATAGGAATTTGCGATGGTGAGTAAGTGTTGCCTCCGCCTGCTGCATCTTGATGCTAGATGGTATTGATCTGGCTAAGTATATCGTCCTTTCTTTGATTTGATCACGCGCTGAACATCGTCATGATTGACGCCCGGAATAAGATCTTTTAGGTGAAGCTTTCCATCAATATACTGAACATGAATCCGCCAGCCTGAGGTCTTGGTGACATCTGCTCGATAAACAGCTTGCCTTACCCCTACAACCTTATGTAGGCGTGTCTTTGGAAATGACCTTGTGCGGTGACACTCATTGTCTTCAAGCTCTGCAAGTGCCTCAAGAAAGTCAAGCTTAAGCTCTGAGGTGGGCAGATTGTGCCATGCACTATTAATTATCCCATATTCATCAACAATCGTCTTAAACTGTGTCATACACAAGTCCTTCGACGTCATCGGTGTGGAGGCGCACTTGATAGAGAGACTCAGTAATGCTTTCCATGGTCCGACTGTACTTGTCTTGAGTTGTTAGGGCAAATAGGGTTAGAACTACCTCTCCTTGGATGGGATCGTCTTCAGCTGAAAAGATTAACCGGTCTTTTTGCGAAAGCCTAGCGGTATAGAGGGAGGAGTCGTATCCACCAAGAACTTTGCGACTGAAAGGCGTTGCAAGCCTAGAGAGACCAGCTGAGTCTGCAGAGTACAATTCTGCCAATTGATTTATTTTAGCAGCAATTCTTTCTCTTTCTTTGCTTGTAAGGGAGCCAAGTTGCTCTTCAAAGGCTGGTGTTGAGTTGAATCTGACGTCCATCGCGTGTTCGCCACTGGTTGAACCAATTCTAGTATAGCCCAATCCTGGGTTGCCCCGGTGACTGAATCAGTCATCTAACGCTCAAGATCAGCGGGGGACAGAATTCTATAGTTAAAGGAAGAATCCCGTATTCCGACCTCTAGATCTTGTTGTTAGACACCAGTCTAGGGAATTTCCATCGTCGGCCCTACAATAATATCGTAGTCTCCGATCTTGTCATTAAAAGCATAACTTATCGACGCAGGGTCGTTTGCCCCCACCTCTTCAAAAATGGCGATCAGTTGATCAATTCCAATTTCGTAGAGGTTTTTTCTCCTGGTGTAGTCGGAGTTGAACATAATCGATTCTAGCCCGCCGCCTTCGTTGCGCTTAGCCATGAACACGTAACTATGTACCAACTTATTGGCAATCCAGGCAATCGACTGCTGCAATGACACGGGACTTTCAAGATCGTATTTCCGATCTATCTTGTCCCAGTTCATGTATGTCACATCTCTTCCAGTCCACGGGTAACCCCGAAGAGGTACTGGACGATCACGAAGCTCGTCCGAGATCATGTGAGACTCGATAAGCTTTCTGATCGAATAGAAACCGATCATTACATCCTTTTCTAAGCCTGCGTGTGATCGTTCAAGCCACCTTCGCTGGATTGTTCGCTTCTTGAGCCGATTTGCGTTGCGGAAGAGTTCCTCCTTCCAATAGGCAGATTCCCAGATCATTTGCAGTTTCTCAGTTCTGTGTGTCTAACGTTTGACATTAGGGGTGACCGAAAGGCGTAGCCTTTTGGGCATCCCCTCGATGGAAGGGTTAGGCACCTTCGATGCGCGCCTCAAGTATGCGCCGGACCAACCATTCGAACCGCCCTACATGAAGGCGAATTTCGTCGTGTGTAGCAAACACCGAAACACCTTCTCTGTGATGAGCAAGTTCATTCCTCAGGGGGGTGAATATTGTCTCGGGACGCGAGTGCCTTGGTGATGGCGAACATGCGACCGTTGGCTCTTCAGTTCGAATTAACTTATCAATCTGCTGCTGGTTGTCGTTTGCGATGGAAGAGAGCATTGCGTATAACGACAGGAACCGGCTAACTGGATCTTCTAGGGATCGAGCAAAGTTGAATCTCTTCAATATGTCGTAGTTGTAGCGCTTGTGAAAGAGCGGTGCATTCAATTCAAACCAACTAGCACCTGCGCCGACAGTTAAGTTTGCCCGCGACTCTGGGCGGATAGGCCTGCCTATTGGTCGAAGTTGACCCTCGTGCTCGTACTGAACAACGCCACTAGGCTGGATCAACGAATCTCTAAGATACGACAGAACGTTCCAGAAGACTTCAATCTCTGCGGTCGCTTCAGCGGCGACCGACTTCAGCATGGTCTCTCCGTGATGAGGCACTGTCTTTTTGATCTTGAAGTAATGGAGCCCGTCGGGGTGGTCGAGACTCTCAATCTCGATGTCAGGATATGTGCCGCCGAGAATGACCGTGTGACTCTCGATCGGGGAAGAACCCAGATCAGCGGAGAAGACGATCTTGATGGGCACGAGAGACATGGGTGAGTGAGCTAATTTAGAATATGAGGACCCGCATATCACGCGAAATCCAGCGACTGCTGCATAACCTGCAGATACCTGATATCTTAAGTTACTTGAAAATCAAGGCCCCGTCATGGATACTAGGGAAGCGATCAGCTCCGATGAAAGATATGTCGTTTCAGTTTATCACCCTTGAGCCACGTTTTGCTGGCCTTGTCCCAGCAAGCACCGGGAAAGTCCAAGCTATGGGTAGTTATTCGAAACTAGAGGTTGACCAAACCAAAAAAATTGCATGTTTTTGTACTATATGTCTTTTGATTTTTCTGGTTTCAGTTGTCAACTTTCTTTCCACTCATCTCTACTTGATTAGGTACCAAGCTCCGCGCCCCTCAGGAAGCGGGCGGCGACGATTGACACCTTGTTCTCTGATCCGCGACCAGGCTTGTCGCCATTCTGTTCTCCGCCTTGATAAGCATCATCCAGCTGAACATTTCCCCGCTGCACATATGTCTTCTCCCGCTCAGTCGAGGTGCTCTGGCCCCAGCTGCTGCTCGCGGATTTCCAGGATTTGTTGCCATGGGCGCACAACCTGTGCGGTGTCGCCCTTGGCCTCCAAGGCAGCAGCAAGACGCAGCAACTCCCGGAGTTGGTTACCGCCGTTCAGCAAGTCTGGCTGCTGTTGGGCCAGACGGGTCACAGGCCGAAAACCCATGCTGGCTTGAAGGGTGCTCTGGGCTGCGTCGGGGAGCGAGAAGCCCAGCACCCCGGCGAGAAGACCAGCCGGCGATGCTGAGTTGAGCCGACCTGCAGCGGATCGCGTTGGCCGTTTCAAGGGCTGCACTGGGACTTAGCTGGTTGCCAGCCAGGCCTCTAGATCGGCAGCAGACTGGAAATCAAGCAACGCCTCAGCCAGTGCTTCCAGCTGAGGCAGCGGCAGAGCGCGGATGCGAGCTTCCTGGCTGGGGGTGAGGCCACCGCAGCGGCGCTGTAGCAACCGCATCGTGAGCTCAAGCTCGCCGGTTTTGAGGCCTTGTTCCAGCCCCTGCTCCCGCCCCTGCTCCCGCCCCTGTGCCTCCCCGAGCCCAAAGATCTCCCTGTAGGCCACGCTCTTGCTGAAGTCCTCCAGGGTGATGCCGCCCATGGCGCAGATCTCCGGGATGGGGCGTGAGGTGAAGCGTGCTAACAGCATAGCGGCGGTGGCATCGGCGATCTGGCTTTCCAGGGCGGTGCCGGCCACGGTGGAACGGATCTGGGCGGTGGTGGCCGGTAGCCGCTCCTCCTTTTCCAGCAGTAAGGCCAGGGTGCGCAGCAGCGGCGGGGCGTTGGGGTCGGCCAGAGCGGGCTGCAGCTCCAGCCAGCGCACCCGGTACTCCAGAAACTCGGCCACCGGCTCCGGATCACCAAAGGCCAGGCTGCGCAGCGGGCAGAGCACCACAACCTGCCAGCGGCGGATGGTTTTCTCCTGCAGCAGAAACCGGCCGGATTCGGCATACAGCCGCAGGAAGAACTCTGGATCGGCCTGCATCTGGGCCTCCAGCACCAGGGCCGGAAGATCGCTGTCCTGTTCCGCCGCGAGAAACATCCCATCCGGCCGGTGCTCCAACGCCTTGAATACCGGTGCCACAAAGCGGTATCCGCCCGCATCCGCAGGCAGATCCGGGAGCAGCTGCAGGATGCGATCGGGCTGGCTCTGAAACAACCAGAAGAAGAGTTTGTCGCTGGCGGTCATCGGCGGCGGGCGTGCCACGGGGCATCCTGCCGGGAGCTCACCACTTGGCAGGGGCGGCAGCATCCCCCGAACTGGTGCAACTCAAGAGCAGCACCCCAACGCCCCAGACCAGCAGCGGGCCAGAATCATCGATCAGAACCCATCATTTGCCGCCGTCTTCTCTATCTGGCCGCATTGGATCGGCCTGAGCAACCACGGCTTTCACCCCCCAGCTTCCGCCTCCAGCGCCTCGATCAGCAGCAGCACTTCGGCGGCTTCTTGGTAGTCCAGCCCAGGATCTTCGGCGAGGGCGAGGTCGCGGCTGCCGGCGGTGATCGCCTGGAGGGCTGTGAGGAAGGGGAGATGCTCCGCCCATGCGGGATCGGCGACTAGCTGCTGGAGGGAGGCGGCGACTTCGGCTGGATCGCCGCTGGCCAGCGCCTGGAGAACGGCCAGCGCCAGGCGGCCTGATCCGCTTTGATTTTCGCCGCCATCGCGGCGGTAGGCGAGAAAGGCGCCGAACGCTTGTTGCCGCGCATCGGATGCGGCGGCGCTGTTGCCAGCCGCGGTTTCGATGGCGGCTAGGAGCCTGTTGCGCGTAGACCACCCAGGGCCTCTCCACAGACACCCGTAAAT
>JBBASD010000044.1:0-11201 GCA_040399485.1 Cyanobium sp.
GAGCCGGAGGCAAGGCGCCCATCGCCCAGCACCGCCAGGGCCCTCACCGAGCCCTGATGCCCCTCGAAGACCCGTTCACAGGCGCCGGTGGCCGGATCCCACAGCCGGATGGAGTTGTCGCCCCTAAGGCCGGCAGAGCCGGAGGCGAGGCGCCCATCGCCCAGCACCGCCAGGTCACTCACCGAGTCCTGATGCCTCTCGAAGTCCCGTTCACAGGTGCCGCTGGCCGGATCCCATAGCCGGATGGTCTTGTCGCCCCTAAGGCCGGCAGAGCCGGAAGCGAGGCGCCCATCGCCCAGCACCGCCAGGGCGTTCACCTCGTCCTGATGCCCCTCGAAGACCCGTTCGCAGGCGCCGCTGGCCGGATCCCATAGCCGGATGGTCTTGTCGAGTGAGCCGGAGGCGAGGCGCCCATCGCCCAGCACCGCCAGGGCGTTCACCGAGCCCTGATGCCCCTCGAAGACCCGTTCGCAGGCGCCAGTGGCCGGATCCCATAGCCGGATGGTGTTGTCGCCCCTAAGGAGGGCAGAGCAGGAGGCGAGGCGCCCATCCCCCAGCACCGCAAGGACGTTCACCCAGTCCTGACTCACCTCGAAGACCTTTTCGCAGGTGCTCGTGGCCGGATCCCACAGCCGGATGGTCTTGTCGTTTGAGCCGGAGGCGAGGCGCCCATCGGGGAGGGCCACCAAGGAATGGACAGCGCTGCCCACCGGTATGGTGCGCAGCAAAGCATCGGGGGCCAGCAGGCTGGCGCTGCGGGGGGGCGCGCCGCCAGCCTGCTGCAGCCAGTCCGACGCCTCCTGGCGCAGGCCGCTTGGTTTGGGGTTGTCGTTCTCCTCCGCCAGCCGAGCCAATAGCTGAGAAGCCAGCTGCTCCTGCCCCCGCCAGCCCTCGCTGTGCCCCAGCACGTGGGCCCCCTGGCTCAGGGCACGCCCCAGCCGTTCCAGCCAGGGAGCGGGGGTTGCCATCGCGAAATCCCCCAGCAGCGCATTGATCCCCGCCAGCCGCAGCCGCGCCTCCAGCCAGGCGAACTGCCCCAACAGCCCCGCCAGCAGCGCCGGCCGCTCCTCCACCGTGAGATGGCTGGCCAGGTGTCGCACCAGGTAGGGCCAGGTGTGGGCCCTTTGCGCCTCCAGCTCGGCCAGTGCCCAGCGGCGGATTGCCGCTTCGGCGGCCTCGGGGTCGATGCAGAAGCGGTCGGCTCGTGGATAGCCGGATTGTTCGTCTGTGGCGGTGAGCCAGCGGCTGAGGGAGGGGTGGTTGAAGCTCGCCAGAAACTCCTTGGGCCCATAGGCGGGATCATTCCTGCGCAGGCGCAGCAGGTCGTGGATCTGCTGCTGCTGGCCGAGCAGCCGCGCCTCCGGCCAGTTCAGGATCGCCGCCAGCTCGCGACGGGAGAGGGGATCGCGCTGCATGCAGTGCAGCGCCAGCAGCTCGCGCACCTGGTCGTAGGCCTGCTCGCTGGGGAAGCGCCGCTCGAAGGCCTGGAGATAGAAATCGTCCATGCCGGAAGGCAGCGCCTCGAGGTCGGCGCGATCGCGCAGCGGCAGGGCTTCTGATGCCAGCTCGTTGAGCACGAAGGCGACGTAGAGAAACTTGCCGCCGCTCAGGGTTCGCAGCCGTGTGGCCACCTCAGCGGTGCCCAGGCCGGCGGCGCTGAGCAGGGCGGCCAAGGGCGGCCGCTGGCAGCTGGCCTCGGCGTAGGCCTCGATGTCGGCCAGGTTGCGGGCTTCCTCGGCATTGAGCGAATGGAGGCTGAAGGCCTGGCGCAGGGGCTGCTGCACCGCCGGCAGGGGGCGGGCGGTGGCGAGCAGCCGCAGCCAGCGGGGGAAGCGTTGGGCCCGCTGGCCCAGCAGGCTCACGATCGTGACGTGCGGCGCTTTGTCGTTGCTGGGTCGGTGCTCCAGGGCCTCATCGAGCGCATCCACCACCAACAGCAGCGGGCCGGCGGGCGGCGGCATGGCCTCCAGGGGCGCCAGCACGGCCTGATCAAAGGCGCCGATCGGGTCGTTGTCCGGGGCTTCCAGCAACTGACGCAGGCCGGCGGCCTCCTCGGCCTCGATCGCGGCGCGGTAGGCGGGCAGGGCAGCGGCCAGTTGGGCGGCGATGCTGCTCACAAAGCGGCCCGGCGCCAGGGTGGCGATCGCATCGAACTGGCAGAAGTGCTGGGCCACCACCGGCACCCCGGCGGCCTGGGTGTCGACGAGTTCGGCGAGAAAGGCCGATTTGCCCACGCCGTACTCAGCCTCGATCAGCTGGGCCCTGGGACGCCCCGCCGCGGCGACATCCGCCATCGCCCAGGCGCGCACCTCCTCGAACAGCCAGGAGCGGCCCACGAAGCCCTCACGCCGGAAGCTGCGATAGGGACCGAAGTCGAGGGGCTGGGGCCAGCTCCAGCGGAGGGAACGGGCGACATCCGCAGCCTGCTGGGGGTCGGCGACGACGATTTCGATCTTGTCGCCTGTGACTTTGTCGCCAACTACTTTGTCGCCCGCGATCTTGTCGCCTGCCACGCTGTCGCCGAGGCTGAGATCACCGCCGGCGCTCACCTGGCTCAGCAGTTGGTTGCCGTCACCCTCAACCGCCTGCCCAGATGGCTGGTTGCCCGCCCGGGCATCTGCAGCAGTCCCCTGGCCATCGTCAGCGGCAGCGATTGCGTTGGGATGGGGTTCACCTGCGGCCATGGCCAGAGCCCCCGGATCAAGCCGTTGTTGCGGCCGACTCTGCCAGCTCCCGCAACGAGCGTTCCACCAACCCCTTGAGGTCGTCGGGGTTGCGGAACCGCTGCAGGGTGAGGCCGGCGTCTTTGACGCGCTGGATGAAGGCGTCCTGGCGGTCGCCGTACTTCCGGTCGACCAGGGCTGCGGGGGGCAGGCCCAGCTCTTCGGAGTCGGCGTTGATCACGAAGATCAGCCGCGGCATCGCAGCCTCCGTGGCGGTGATGAACTCCAGCTCGGTGTACGACACCTCCGGCTGATCCCGCACCGGTGAGCCATAGCGCAGGCCGTAGATGCCCACCAGAACATCGCAGTTGCGCACCCGCTGCTCACACACGGCGGCTGGCGCCTGACCGATGGCCGCAAAATCCGCCATGTCCACAATCGCGTGGCCGGCGGCGCTGACGGCCCGCTCCGCCTTGTCGATATACGAGCCGGCCTGGGGGTATTGGCGCAGTTCGGAGGTGTGGGAGAGGAAGACTCGCCAGGGGCCTGGTTTCAGTGGGGAGTTTCCTGGAGTGGTAGCTCGTCCGGCAGTTGGAGTGGCCAGGGTATTGATGATTTTATTTCCTGTGAATTTATCCCCCATCACCTTGTCGCCGGTGAACTTGTCCCCAGCCACATAATCTCCCTGGATCGAGTTGCCCATGTTGATATTGCCTCCAGCACTCACCCCTGTCATGGTGATGTTTCGATTGCCACTGACCTTCACCTGGTTGGTGGCTGCAGTCTGAGGCGCCTGCACTGGCGGGGTGGAAGCAGGCTGAGCTGGTAGTGGTTGCGGAGAAGGGGGTGATGCGGTGACGCCCGGAGCACTTGCCACAGGTGGCTGCCCAGGCACTGATTCCGGTGCCTCGCCGCTGAGGATCAAACGGATCAACTGGGTGGAGCCGATATAGGCCTGATCTTGCCGATTGCGGGGCTTGCTGATCTCCAGGTGGTCCCGGTCCAAGGGGGTGGGCCCACGCGCTGAATCACCAGTGACGCCAGGATCGACTGAGGAAATATAATAAAGAACTAATAGCACCAAAACAAAGCAAAAAGCTAAAAAATAATACTTATTAGCAATCCCTAATACTAGTTCTAATAATTCTAAGTCCAACATGAAGATAAAATCAAATAATTGAATATTATCACTTTTAGGCACTGCCTCTGCGAGACCATGATATTTCTTTACACGATGCAATCTGAATTATAATGCCGCAGATGCCGTCGTGGGGGTTGCTCAGTTTCAGGGCTACCCACTTTGAATTGGCGACGAGTCAACCCAATGACAAGCAGAAAAACTGATGCACACCTATAAAAGCATCACGATGCCTGTGCCTGGCGAAGCAGAGCACAAACGCGACGTGTTTTTCATGGAGGAAAAGAAGTTCGTGGAGTTTGCTAAAGCGCTACGTCTTCAGTGCTATGCGGATTTATTGGAGACATACGAGCGCAAAAAGGTTTTGTTTCCTCACGCACGGATCGTAAGTCCAAGGCCACTTGTAGAAAGGATGCAAAAGCTTCGCTATGACAGCAAACCCCTTTCAATACGTTCTAATGAGTACAAACGTTTCATTGAATTCGATGAAGTCCAAAGGAAGTATTCGGTTTCCGGATTAATTTCGCCATCCCGTTCGGAGATCATCAACTCTATTATAAAAGAAGGGCATCCGATTTCACGTTCACTTCGTGGTGAACTAACTCCAGGGGTCGTTCAGAGTCCTCATGATCGGCGCTTTCGGTCCTGGAAAACCTTTTACTTCGACTATACAGGTGGTCTTCGTCTCAAAAGAGCGGAGCACTACTACGGATGGTGGCAGGTTCTGGAGCTGTATGAAATCGAGTACGCCAATCTGCAAATCGAATATCCGGCTTGGCGCATCAAACCCACAGATGAAGTCAAACGGTACCTAAAGGCAATGCGCTGGCGGATCCTGCATCGTGATATTAATCCACCAACGCCAGTCAATTTTGATCCCAGTCGCGAGTCTGTTGATGAGATATGGCCTAGCGCTTGGTCTCAGTGGTCGCCGTGGATCGAGCGTGCCGCTGATTTTGACTGGCGTTCATATGCTTCCTGGCAGTGTTATTCCTGGCAGCACCGAAACGGTGGTGTGAATGTTGACGAGTGGGATCTGCACCTGCAGCGCGAAATCGAAGCAGCGCAAATCCTTACCGAGGGCACGTGTAATGAGGAGTGGACCCGGCTTTTACGGTCCCTTTGTCGTTTTGAAGAGCATCTCACCAAAGAGGAACGGCTACTGCTCCGCAGGGTGGTACACATCATCATACATATGGTCTCAAATCTTCTCCAAGTTGCGTGCAAAAAGAATATTCGTCAACTAGCTTTGGAGCACGACGGACCAACAAGACAATTGGGGCATGTACACTGTGAAGTTGACGGCGAAGCTGTTCGGCCCTGGCATCTTCTGGAGATACTAAACGAACAGTACCTGTTGACCGATCGCTTTGTCCGTCCGTTTGTGGAATACCACTTTGAGCAATTCCAGAATCGCCTTATGTTCAAGTTGCAGCCAGATTGTGCAAGCTCATTATTAGATACTCTTGTGCGCATTGAAAATGAACCATTGCTCTTGGCACTCGCAACTTATCAGAGTATAGAGCATGTTGAGGTTAGCTATCCCTGGGAAAATCAGCAAAGATGGGCAGCGATCCGTGCAATGCTTGTGGCTATAGAGTCAGAGACTCGGAGCTGGTTTGATAAAGAGAGCCTTTTCGATGTTTTCAACATGATCTTTCCATGCAATAAGACTACAAAAAGCTGGAATTCTTATTGGAACAATTTTGTTGAACAACACCCAGTTGCCGGGAAAAATAAACTAGACAGCATTGAAAAGTTTTTGAATTTGTTGGCAGATGTGATGGCAGAAGTGGATGGGAGAGGAGATAATCAGGTTGAAAACCTAGACTTTCACATCATTGTGGTTTACTTTTCAAGGAATTGGAACGCCCACAATGGTCAAAATCCACATCCCAATGCGGAACGTCTCGGAAGCCTGATAGTAACATCTGTCATGAGATCAATGTTTGTAGCTTGGGATTTTGCGCGAACCAGTCCAGTGCTCAAACAAAATCTTGCAAGGATTTATCCAAGTATTTCCGAGTAGTTATTAAATTGATTCTTTTGGGATTGATAAAGAATAATAAAGCCCACCGCTCCATCTGATCCGCACCAGGGCTATTGCCGTTCAAGCCGCCTGCACCGTCCTCGCGTACATGGGCGAAAAGACTCTTGTTGGAGGAGGGATCGTGCTTGCAATGCTGTTAAATTCAAATCATTCCGCACAAGGATCGAATTAAAATGTCAGAGAATCATTCCAGTTACTGGGTTTCCGAAGCGTATTATTTTGACGAAAGCCAGAATAAAGTTCAAATTAGTCGACAAGGTGAATGGCTTCCTTATGATAATATTGAACTTAAGATTGATATATTTGAAAATAGAACAAAATCGTGGTTTTTAAATCACGCACACAAATTGTTAGAGACTGAAATTTCTGAAAATGGAGACCTTAAAAGGTCAGGCGAGTATGCTGCGATGGTGTTGGCCTGTTCTCAGCTTGAAGGTTTTCAAAAGTTTAGAGAGGGCTCTGAGGACACTGGTAGAAGTGAGGGTTACTTTAAAAAAGGCTTGTTGAAAATATTTTTTAATTATGAAGATGAAAAAGTTGCAAAGTTTGGGAAACGTTCAAGACGTAATACGTGAAAATATTGAAGGTCTAGATGAATTGTATAAATATTTGAGATGTGGACTGTTCCACGCGGGTTTTACTGATGGCAAAATTTACCTTAATTGGAGCTACCCAAATGCATTCGAGGTGACGCACAATGATGCTAGCAATGAAGGTGCTAGAGTCATTATTAACCCTCGTGAGTTTGTTGTAAAAATAATAAAATATTATGAAGATTATATTGAAGAACTCAGAAATCTACAAAATGAAAAACTCAGTAAAGATTTTGAGAAGAGATGGGATTACCTATGGAATAAGGGTTGAAATTATGAATTCAGCTATCTTTTGCAAGACGCAGTAGTTTATTGCTTTTTGAATATGGCTATTATTCGTTTTAATGGCTTTGATTTAAAATCTCTCTGAATTAAGCTGTTTTCGTTTGGGAAGCTTCTTTTTTTATTCATATTCTATTGGCATTTCTTCTTTTGCTGTTTCATTGCACCATCGACTCATTGCGGTTGGCGAAGGGCAACCCTTCACTTACCACAGCGGATTGAAGATCAATGTCTCTGCGCAGGGTCATCAAATAAGCCCCCTTCGCCTTCCATGATGAGTCCCACCTCACCCCCCCCCCACTCCCCATGCCCTGCACCGCCCTGCCGCCCCTGCCCGATCCGGTGGCGGCCGAGCGCATCGAGGCGTTAGCCCTGGAGTTGCAGCGGCAAGATCCCAGCCTGGCGCTGCTGCGGGAGTCGGCGGATCGGGTGCGGTACTCGCGTGATTGCCACGACTATTCGCCGGTGCTGACGCCCCTGTTGGCGGGTCGCGTTGCCCAGTTGGTGGTGCGGGTGCGGAGCGTTGAGCAGGTGATGGCGGTGGCTGGGGCCTGCGCCCGCCATGGGGTGCCGCTCACCGCCAGGGGTGCGGGTACCGGCAACTACGGCCAGTGCGTACCCCTTTGCGGCGGTGTGGTGATCGACCTGATGGGCCTTAATCGCCTGCGGCAGGTGGATCCCGCCAGCGGCGTCATGATGGCGGAGGCGGGCTGCATTCTTGCCAGCCTCGACCAGGAATTGCGTTTGCAGGGGCGCTCCCTGCGGCTGGCCCCCAGCACTTGGCGCACGGCCAGCCTCGGTGGTTTCATCGGCGGCGGCTCCAGCGGCATCGGTTCGCTGCGTTGGGGGATGCTGCGGGATCCGGGCCAGCTGCTGGGGCTCGAGGTGATCACCGTGGAACCGGAACCGCGCCGCCTCTGGCTGGAGGGGGAGGCCTGTGAACCCCTCAACCATGCCTACGGCTGCAATGGCCTGATCACCGCCCTGGCCATGGCCACCACCGAGGCGGTGGCCTGGTGGCAATGGGTGGTGGATTTTGACGATTGGCAGGCGGCCGTGGCGGTGGCGCAGGAGTTGCCGGCCACGGCTTTGCTGCTCAACAGTCTCTGCCTGCTGGAGGCGCCGCTGGCCGCATCGCTGCCTTCCCCTGGTGGGGCGCCGGCCGCCACGGGGCACCGCCTATTGCTGCTGGCCGCCGCCGATGCCGCGCCCCTGCTGGAAGCCTGGCTGCGCCATCGCGGCGCCAGCTCGGTATGGCACCAGGCCGAAAGCGCCAGCCGCGGCCTGCCCCTGCGGGAGCTCACCTGGAACCACACCACCCTGCATTGGCGCAGTCAGCAGCCCGGCTGGACCTATCTGCAACTGATGCTGCCCCGGCCGGCCGAAGCGATGCTGGCGTCCCTGCGCCAACGCTGGGGGCCGGATGTGTTGCTATGGCACATGGAGGGGGTGCGCTCGCAAGGTGAAAACCGGCTGGCGGGGCTGCCCGTATTGCGTTTTGACGGCATCGAGAAGCTGGAGGCCCTGATCGCCGATTGCCTATCCCTGGGCGCCCAGTTGTTTGACCCCCACACCATCTATGTGGAGGACGGCGGTCTCGGCCTGGTCGATGCCGGCCAGGTGGCGGCCAAAGCCAGCAACGATCCCGCCGGCCTGCTCAACCCCGGCAAGTTGCGGGGCTGGCTCGAACGCAATCAGTTCGAGCGCAACCAGTTAGCGAGCAATCAGTAGGTGTTGTCAACGTTGCTGCTGCGGTTTGAGAACCCCTGGGCGCTGTAGCCGCCGCCGCAGAGGGAGGTGTCCTGGGCCTGGCGCAGCATTCGACCAATCGTCTGGTTCGGGGTGGTGCCACCATTGGAGATGGCGCTGAAATAGCGGGGTCCATCGGCGGTCAACAGCTGGCCGGAAATCGCCCGCACGCCGGTGAGGGTGCCGGTTTTGGCGTAGACGCGGCCATCGAGGCTGGTGCCGTTGTAGAGGTTGCGCAGGGTGCCCCTCTGGCCAGCGATGGCCATCGAGCCGACGTAATAACGGCCGTAGGGATGGTTATCCATGCGCAGCAACAGGGCCGTGATGAAGCGGCTGGTGAGCCGATTGAAACGATCCAGGCCGCTGCCGTCGTAGATGGTCACCCCCTGCATCGGCAGGTTCTGCTGCATCAACCAGCCGGTTTCGAGGCGGGCCGCCCGATCCACATCCCAGCTGCCAGCCGCCTGGCGCAGCAACACCTCGGCGGTGAAGTTGTGGCTTTCGGTGTTGGCCAGGCTCAACAACCCCAGCATCGAGGTGGAGGGTTCCTGATGCACCAACACCGCGTTTTGGGGCAAGGGGGTCTGGGGGGACACCATGGCGATGCGCACATCACCCCCCTCCTGGGCCACACTGCGCTGTAACAAAGTGCGCAGCCGGGCCGCTGGATTGCTCACCGCCTCGTCGATGGCATTGCTGGTGATCGCCAATCGGGTGATCGGGGCCCCGTAGGCGTAGGCCCGATCACCCACTTTCCAACCCTGGGGCCACCAGGCCTGGGCAGGTTCCTCAGCCAGCTCCAGCTTGACGACCGAGCCGGGGATGCCGGGGCCACCGCCCGAATTCATCGCCAGGCGGGCAAAGCGTTGCAGATGGGGCACGGCCAGGTCCGGATCCCCCTGGCCCAGGATGCGGAAAGTGCCATCGGGCAATCTCCACATCTGGGTGCTGAGCCGGTAGTCCGGGCCGAGGCGATCGATGGCGAAGGCCGTGGTCACCAATTTCTGGTTGGAGGCCGGCGAGCGGGGCTGCTGGCCGTTGACATCGGCCAGCAGACGGCCGCTGCGGTCGGCCATCGATACGCTCCACACCCCCCGTTCTCCGGCCAGGATCGATTCCAGGCGCGCCTGCAGGGCCGGGCAGCTCACCTGGTTTTGCAACACAGGGGTTGTCAGGCCCGAGGGCAGGGGCGGCAGGGCAGCCACCGGAAACCGGTGAGGTCTGACGCTGGCAGGGGCTGGCAGTGCCGGATCGGCCATAGCGGCCATGGGGGCGGCCAAGCTCACCAAGGCCAAGCCTCCCAGCAGCAAGTGGACGCCGGAGCGAGGGGATCGCCGCAGAAAAACAGGCATGGAAAACGGGGGGCGGGAGGACATGGGATCAAATGGAGCCAAGCTTCATATCGGTGACCGTGCCGTTGAAGCGGTAGTTAGCTCCTTCCAGCTCGACTGGGGCGCCAATTTTGATGGTCTGGTTGCCAAAAACAACCCCGCCGCCGGTCTTGCGTCCCTGGGCTTCGAGAATGAAGCGGGCGTCAAAGGTGCCGAAGGTCCTCTGGTTGGGATCGGGGGCGCTCACCAGCCGGCCGTCCGGCGTGAGGATCGAAAGACGCCGCTCCAGGGGTTGCACCTGCTTGATCTTGACCGTGCCGTGGGGAGAGTTGCGGATCACGATCGCCACCTTGCCTTCCTGTTCGGCCTGGCGGATCAAGTTGGCCGCATCGGCCGAAGGCACCCCACGCACATCCACCGAGACCGTGACGGGTTGCAGGGCCCCTGTGGCTCGATCGACCGCGCCACTCAGCTTCGGACTCCAGAGCACCCCAACCGCAGCCAGCAGCACGGCAGCGCCAGCCGCCAGATCTACCAGGCTCCAGGAGCGGTTGGACGGGAGTTCGGTGGCCATGGGCAAAAGAAGGTGGGCGAAGTGTAGTCAGGCTTGCCCCACCCCACCAGCCCCCTCAACGCTGCAATCCCTCCAGCAGATCATTAAGGCCCCGCAACTGGCCTGCCAGACCCACACCGCCAGTGCCGGCCAGGGCCTCGGCGCGGCTTTCGCCATCGGGCCGCCGCTCGAAACTGCGCACAAGCCGGTAACCGTCAGGGTCGAGGCGGTAGAGCTCCCACTCCCCCGGATGGGCGCGGCGCAGGGTTGATTCGGCATCGGGCTGCAGGGCATAGGCCGTCTGCCAGGTGGAAAGAAATCCCTTGCGGCGTTGCCGCGCCACGCTGCCGATGCCCACCGCCGCATCCTCCAGGTTTGGATTGAGCAGCAGGACAGCACCGCGATGTGCTCCGCAGAGAGCTTCCACCAGGTCGTATTCCGCCTGGCTGGGGGCCACCAGCAGCAGCAGACCCTCGCCACTGCCCTCGCCACCATCGCCGCGACCATCGCCCTGGCGGCGCCGTTCGTCGCCGAAACTGGCGATGCGGGGGGCGAGGATTTCGGATTCGCGCCGGGCCAGGGCTGCGGCGCCCTCGTCGGCGAATAGCAGGCGCCCCCCCCGGCCCGTTTCTGTTAGCAGATCCCCCGCCAGCCGCAGCGCCGGCGCCAGCAGCCGCAGGCCTTCAAAACGCCATTCCACCGTCCAGCGACCGCGGGGTTCTGCGGCCAGGGCCGAGCGCACGGCGGTGAGGGTTTCGGCCTCGGCCGAGCGCAAATCCGGGGGCAGCATGGGCACAGCCCTTCAATGGGCGGACCATAGCGGCCCCCTGGCGGGCTTTAGG
>JBBASD010000044.1:11301-15822 GCA_040399485.1 Cyanobium sp.
ACCGGCAGCCGGGCCAGCTGCCATCCCTGTTGTTGCAGGCGGGCGGCGGCCGCCTCCGTGGCCGGATGCTCCACCGCCGAGATCACCAGCCGTCCGACGGGGAGCTGGGCCGCCAGGCCCAGCAGGGCCATCTGAATCGCTTCGGTGCCCCCAGAGCACCACACCACCTCGTCGGGTTGGGCGCCGAGATTGTGGGCCAGGCTGCAGCGGCTGCGTTCGAGCGCTTCAGCCGCCGCCAATCCGAAGCCATGCAGGCTGGAGGGATTGGCCCAGACCAGCGGGGCCGCCGCCGCCATGGCCGCCAGCGCCGCCTGGCTCGGGGGGGAAGTGGCGCAGGTATCGAGGTAACGCGCCAAATCCCATGGGCCCTCGGATCCCCCCCTGGCGGCGGCGGTTGCGGGCGCCATGCCGTTAACCGGCCCGACCGCCATCGCGGGGCAAGCGACCCAGCAACCGGTCTTCTAGGGAATTGGTGGCAATTGCCACCAATTCATCAAGGGATCGCATTTCCAGCAGTTGTTGCACCCGGGCCCGGGCCTCGGCGTTGGGGCAGGCCTCGGGCCGCACGCAGCCCTGGACGCAGGCCACGGCGCAGTCGATGGCAGCAGCCTGGGGCAACTCAGCGTCGCTTGGCTCGGCCGAATCGGTCCCGGCCGGATCGGCCTCGGTCCCGTGGGCCTCGGCCGGATCGGCCCCGTGGGCGAGCTGGCCATGGAAGACCGCCTCGGCCGGGCCAGTCATCCAGACCGGTCCGCTGGCCCCATCCCACTCGATTTCCAGGGTGCCACCGGGCAAGTCCAGGCGGGCCCGCCGCTCGGCCAGGCCAAGCAGGTGGCAGGCCACCAGGGTGGCGCAGGCGCCGGTGCCGCAGGCCAGGGTCGGTCCCGCCCCCCGCTCCCAGACGCGCATGCGCAGGTGGTCTGGGCTGAGGACCTGGACGAAATGCACGTTGGTGCGGGCCGGGAATGCTTCGTGCTGCTCGAGCAGGGGCCCCAGGGCTTCGAGATCAACGGTATCAAGATCGGCTACCGGTATCACCACATGGGGATTGCCCATGCCGGCGGCGGCCACGGCCAGGGTCTGCCCCGCCACCATCAAGACGCCCTGGGGCAAACCGGCCGGTCCCACCGCCAAGGTGGTGGGGACGGTTTCCGGGCTCAAGCAGGGCGGGCCCATGTCCACCCGCACGCTGCCGTCAGCCTGAAGCTCGGGAATGATGGTTCCCGCCAGGGTCTCGATCAACCAGCGGCGTCCCGGACCATCGCCATCCCGGTCGGCCAGAAACCTGGCCAGGCAACGGATGCCGTTACCGCACATCTCCGGTTCGCTGCCATCGGCATTGAAGATGCGCATGCGCAGCTCACCCCCCTCCCGGGGCGGCAGGGCGGTTATCACACCATCGGCACCGATGCCGTAGCGACGATCACATATCTGAGCAATCGCTTCTGGGTTCGGGTCAGAGTTGCAGTCCGCGCCTAAAATTCGGGCATCGATCATCAGAAAGTCGTTGCCCAGACCTTGGTATTTGCTGAAACCTTGGGCGAGCCAACCGGCGAGGGGAGCAAGCGATGACTGCGGCAACGGTTTCATGCGATAGATCATTGATCCTATGCATAGCGCCTTTGACGCCAAACACCCGCGACTCGACACTTCCCTGCCGAGCATTCGCCATATCCAGGATCTGATTCGCAACCGCACACCGGTGCAGATCGAGACCACCACGGGCCAATCACTGGAAGGTGTGCTGGCCTGGCAGGACGTGCAGTATCTAGCCCTGCGGGAGCCGATGGGGGAGTCCTTGGTGCTGATCAACCGCGAAGCGGTGGTGTTGGTACGTTGCCTGCGCTGAGTCCGGCGATGGGGTTATGGCACCATCGCTGTGGACATGCCGGCCCACCCCTTGAGCGATCCTTCACGCTATCTCCCCCAGGCGATTGAAGAGCGCTGGCAGCGGCGCTGGCGTGAACTCGATCTGGACGACACCCCGGAGCAGGGCGAAGGAGAGCCCTGCTATGCCCTCTCGATGTTCCCCTATCCCTCGGGGAGCCTGCACATGGGCCATGTACGCAACTATGTGATCACCGATGTCTATGCCCGCGTGCAGCGCATGCGGGGCCGGCGCGTGCTGCATCCGATGGGCTGGGATGCCTTCGGGTTGCCGGCGGAGAACGCGGCGATTGAAAGGGGCGTCAATCCGGCGGACTGGACCGAGCAGAACATTGCCCAGATGCGCAGCCAGCTGCAACGGCTGGGCCTTTCGATCGACTGGAAGCGGGAGATCGCCACCTGCCATCCCGACTACTACCGCTGGACCCAGTGGCTGTTCCTGCAGTTCCTCGATGCCGGCTTGGCCTATCAGAAGGAGGCCAGCGTCAACTGGGATCCGATCGACCAGACCGTGCTGGCCAACGAACAGGTGGATGGCGAAGGGCGGTCCTGGCGCTCTGGGGCAAAGGTGGAAAAACGCTTGTTGCGCCAGTGGTTTTTGCGCATCACCGCCTATGCCGATGCCCTGGTGGATGACCTGCCCTCCTTGACGGGCTGGCCGGAGCGGGTGCGCACGATGCAGGCCAACTGGATCGGCCGCTCTGAAGGGGCTGAGTTGCGTTTCAGCGTGGTGGCGCCCGATGGGAGCGCTGCGGCGGAGCCGATCAGCGTCTTCACCACCCGAGCCGACACCATTTACGGAGCCACCTATCTGGTGCTGGCCCCGGACCATCCCCGCGTCGAGAGCCTGACCAGCCCCGAGCAGGCCCTGGCGGTGGCGGCGTTCTGCGATCTGGTCAACGGCCAGAGCGAGCAGGAGCGCACCGCCGAGGATCGCCCCAAACGGGGAGTGCCCCTGGGCAGCTACGTGATCAACCCCGCCAGCGGCGCCAAGATTCCGCTTTGGATCGCCGATTACGTGCTGGCCGATTACGGCACCGGCGCGGTGATGGGGGTACCGGCCCATGACCAACGGGACTTTTTGTTTGCCCGCCGCCATGAGCTGCCGGTGCGCCAGGTGATCATCCCGGAAGGTTCCAATGCCGAGGCTTACCTGGGCGAAGCCTGGACCCAAGAGGGGGTGCTGATCGAATCGGAGCGTTTCAATGGGCTCAGCTCGGCGGCGGCCCGCCAGGCGATCACGGCTGCGGCTAGCGCCGAGGGCTGGGGCCAGGCCAGGCGCCAATACCGCCTGCGCGATTGGTTGATCTCCAGGCAGCGCTATTGGGGTTGCCCGATTCCGGTGGTCCATTGCCCCAGCTGCGGTGTGGTGCCGGTACCAGCAGAGCAGTTGCCGGTGGAATTGCCCCGGGATGTCGCCTTCAGTGGCAAGGGTGCCTCGCCCCTGGCCCAACTGGAGGACTGGGTGAATGTGGCTTGCCCGCGCTGCCAGGGTCCGGCCCGGCGCGAAACCGACACCATGGACACCTTCATGTGTTCGTCCTGGTATTACCTGCGCTACAGCGATCCCCACTCCAACTCGGTGCCATTCGGTCGGGAGGCGGTGGACCAGTGGTTGCCGGTGGATCAATACGTCGGCGGCATTGAGCACGCCATTCTTCATCTTTTGTATTCGCGTTTCTTCACCAAGGTGTTGCGGGATCGGGGCTTGCTGGGATTCGGCGAACCCTTTGAACGCCTGCTCACCCAGGGGATGGTGCAAGGCATCACCTACCGCAATCCCCACAGCAATCGCTATGTGGCCCCGGCCGATGTCAGCGACCCCAACGATCCCCGCGATCCGATCAGCGGCGAGCTGTTGGAGGTGAGCTACGACAAGATGTCCAAGTCGAAATACAACGGTGTCGATCCGGCCAAGGTGATCGAAACCTATGGCGCCGACACGGCGCGGATGTTCATCCTGTTCAAGGCGCCGCCCGAAAAGGATCTCGAATGGGACGATGCCGATGTGGAAGGCCAGTTCCGCTTTTTGCAACGCCTCTGGCGGCTGGTTGATAGCTGTTTGCAGCGGGGGCTAACCCTGGCGCCCCTGGCCGTGCCAGCCAGCGCCGCCGCACTCCCGGATAGTGCCGCAAACCCTGCCCCGGCTGATGCCGAACGGGAGCTGCGCCGGGCGGTGCATGAGGCCATAACGGCCGTGCAAGCAGACCTGGAGGGCAACCTGCAGTTCAATACGGCCATCTCGGAGTTGATGAAACTCTCCAACGCCATGGCCGGCTTGATCGAGCAGGCCAGACCGGGTGTGGCGCAGGAGGCCTTGCGAAGTTTGTTGCTGCTGCTGGCCCCCTTTGCGCCCCACCTCGCCGAAGAGCTGTGGCAGAAGCTCGGTGGCGACGGCGATAGCGACGGCAATGGTGATGGTGCCGGCAGCATCCACCGGCAACGCTGGCCCGTGGCCGATGCTGCGGCGCTGGTACGGGACACCATTCCCCTGGTGATTCAGGTCAAGGGCAAGGTGCGCGGCTCCCTTGATGTGCCAGCCGACGCCGACAGCGCCACCCTCGAACAGCTGGCCCTGGCCAGCGACATCGCCCAGAAGTGGTTGGAAGGCCAGCCGCCGCGGCGGGTGATTGT
>JBBASD010000045.1:0-15752 GCA_040399485.1 Cyanobium sp.
ATGGCGTCCATGCCGGTGGCTACCGGCAGGCCCATCGGGATCCTTTCGATCGGCTGCTGGCGGCTCAGGCTGAGTTGGAGGGCCTGCATTTGGTGAGCCTCGACCCTGCGCTGGCCACCTTCCCCCTGCCGCCTGCTC
Organism: Cyanobium sp.; assembly: GCA_040399485.1. Classification (GTDB taxonomy): domain Bacteria; phylum Cyanobacteriota; class Cyanobacteriia; order PCC-6307; family Cyanobiaceae; genus Cyanobium. Next base: position 139 of record JBBASD010000045.1, read on the forward strand.
TGGTGAAGGATCCTTGGCCATTCATGGTGAGGTCATTGATGCCGCCTCCACTGCCGCCTGGGCGAGGATCCACGGCCCCCCGGGATTTGCTGCCGATGGAGTTCCTTGATGGGCCCTGGGGCTGAGCGGTTGTCCCATCGGGCCAGATGAGCGGAGCCGCCTGAAGGGAAAGGCCAATCCATAGCGAAAAAAAGAGAGCGATGATTCCCCCTGGCATTAGCTAAGCGGGAGTGATAGGTTGCGCTTACTGAATTCAAGAGAAACTGATCACTCCCCCTTCCCTGATGAACGCCAAGGAGCTCCGTCTCAATCAGCTGGATGCGGTTCTTCTGGGCGCCGCCAGCCACCCCCTGCCGCCACGGCCGTCGGTGGGCTGGCTGCGGGCCATCCGCGAAACCCTGGGCATGACTTCTGCCGCGCTGGGCCAGCGCCTGGGAATCACGGCGTCGGGGGTGCGCAAGTTGGAGCAGGCCGAGGCGGCGGACGCCATCACGCTCGCCACCCTGCGGCGGGTGGCCGAGGCCCTCGATTGCGAATTGCACTATGCCCTGGTGCCCAGACAGCCGCTGCGCCAGATGCGGCGGCAGCAAGCCCTGCGGCTGGCCCAGCAGTGGCAAGAACGCGCCGGCCGCACCATGGCGCTGGAGGCCCAGCCGGTTGATGCGCCCTCGACCGGGCAGAAGGAACGCCTCGAAGCCATGGCTCAGGAGATCCTGCGCAGCAGCGGCACCCGGCTGTGGGATTGAACGACGGCCTGCCGGACGGCGCGACGCCCCTCGATGGCGAGGAGCTTGAGGGGCTGCTGCCCACCCATCTGGTGAACCGCGGCCAGCTCAATGAATGGGAGCAGCAGAACATCGAAGCCGCCCTGCTTTGGCTGTCCCGCCAGCGGCGTCCTCGTCCGCTGGAGGAGGCCTGGCTGCGGCGCCTGCACCGCGAGATGTTTGGCCAGAGCTGGCGTTGGGCGGGTCGGTACCGCATCAGTGACAAAAGCATCGGTGCCGACTGGCGGCAGATCCGCCTGCAGGTGCCAGCCCTGCTGGGCGACATCACCTACCAGGTGGAGCACCAGGTGGAGCCGCTGGATCATGTCGCGATCCGTTTCCATCACCGGCTGGTCTCGATCCACCCGTTCCCGAACGGCAACGGCCGCCACGCGCGCCTGAGCGCGGATGTGTTGATTAAGCAGCTGGGGGCACCGCGTTTTTCCTGGGGAGGCAGCAGCTACCTGGCGGAGGCCTCAACTCTGCGGCAGCGCTACATCGCCGCTCTCCAGCAGGCCGATCGGGGCGACATCAGCGCTTTGCTGGCCTTTGCTCGTGCTGGCTAAACTGTCCGCTCAAGCCTGGGGTTAGAACCTTGCAGCTGAGGTAGGGTTAGGGCTTGTATTAAGAGAAATGCAAGAACAAGGAAACCGATAAACTTAATACAATGAGGAAGAAAGCACCATTTGCGATGAACTTGGATTTATTGCTTGGGTCTTTCTGTATTATCTCAAAATTGTCCTGGCGGCCCGTCCAAGATCACGCAGTAGTCGCACATATTGCTTTTCCCACAGTTTTTTCTCAAAAGAAAGCCGGAAGTCTTTAGAGCGCATGATCAGATGTTTGCCGTCGCTTGGCATCTCAATGCTCAGATTGGTGCTTGTTTGTAGGGAAAGCGAGTTCTCCATGTGATGAGCAGCTGCGTTGCGAATGCATTTGACCATTTCCCTTCGTGGATGATCAATAGATTCATTTATGCCTTCACGGATTAGCTCTGCTTCGTATTCAGAAGGCATTCCCAGGCCCACTTGCTTAAGAATGGACTCACAATCGTCTTTCGACTCTTCGTCGAGCTTTTGTAGGAAGTCTATCACTGGAAATAACAACACAAGAGCTTGTGGGCCGAAGAGCAGCTTGGTAGACTTAAAAGTCTTAAAATTCATCCTGCGATTGTGACCAGCTTTTTGCAAAGGAGATTGTAATAACATTTAGATGCTTTTTCGTCTTCGAGAAGTCTGTCAAGCGAATTTAGCCTCTCCCATGCTTCAAGTGATAGCAGGACGAACTGTGTAATACCAGGCTGAGGTCCAGGAAGGCTGCTTTGGGGTTGAAAGTGGAGATTCTTGAGGTGTATTAAGGTCTTCCATCTATCAAGTTTGAAGCACTTTCATGCATTTTGGCACAAGTTTTGCATGCTGTCGGAGGGAGGAGGTGCCGCTGCGGCATTGGTAAGGCGGAAGTGAGGTAGGCGGTGACCATCTGGGACGTCCAATCGGAATCACGGTCACCCCCGGCGGCGACCACCAAGGTGCGCCAGTAGGAGGGCGGCGAGGAGAGGGCAAGGCAAGGGGCGGGATCGGGCTACAAGTCCTCGGTCGTCTTGTCTGTGAGCAAATAGCGCGCTGGATTGAAGCAGTAGCACCCATCCAGGCCGCCTACACCATCAGCGGCCGTAGCAACAGGCGCATTCCCCAGGTCCCTCTGGACGTGCTGAATGGTCAGATCCCCTGCACCACAATGCTTATTTGATTTGGCCGGACCTCCTCGGATCCTGTCAAAACGGAGAGGGTGGGATTCGAACCCACGGAAGGTTTCCCTTCAAACGATTTCGAGTCGTTCGCTTTCGACCACTCAGCCACCTCTCCAAGCCCATGGCGCTGGTTCCCCGGGGGATTCAGGGAAGTCTTTGCCCTAGACAAAAGCCACTGTAAAGATCGACGGGACCCCCAGCCTTGAACGACGCCAACCCTCCAGTCCCAGCTCCCCTGCAGGACCTGCAGCTCCAGGTGCAGAGCCTGGCCCGGGAGGTGCGGCAGTTGCGCTCTGAAGTGGCCTTGCTGCGCTCGCTGGTGGAATCCGAGGGCAGGCCCTTGGGGCGTACCGCCAGCCCCAGCACCTTGCTGGCGCTGCGCAACGGCGAGCGGCTCAACAGTGAGGTGCGCCAGCGGTTGGCAACCTGCTCCGGCAGTGAGTCAGGTGAAACCCCCACCGAGGTGGATCTGCTGATCGATCGGCTGCATGGTTTGGCGGAGGGCCCTGGCAATTGATCGGCTGATGGGCCTTCCGGCTGGACTGCGTGCCCCTGTTGACGATCGCGCCTGATCTCCTCGTCAGGCCTGCGCCAGGGTCGATTCAAGGCCCAGCACTCACCCCTTCAAGGCCCAGCACTCACCCTTTAAGGGCCCAGCGCTCACGCTTCAGGATCCAGCAGTCACCAGGGAGCCCTGATTGCCACTGCTTTGCCAGCCCTTGGGCAGCTGTGCCGCCGCTGGCGCCCGGCCGCTGATCCAGACGCGCCGGGGCCTCTGGGCCTCCAGCCAGCGCCGCTCGCCGGCCAGGGGTTGGAAGCCCAGCCACAATCCCGCCTGGATCGGGGCCTGCGGGCTGTGACGCCAGGCCTGCAGGGAACCCCGATCGGGCAGCAGCAGCCAACGCTGGCCGCCGAACTGCAGCTGCAGGGCGTTGCTCTCGGCGGAGAGGGCTTCAACCGCCAAGCCGTCGCTGCGCAGTCGTTGGCCTGGCCCCAGCGGTGCGCTGTCATCGCCCGACAGCAGCACCAGGGGCGCCAGCTTCCGCCAGCAGTCCGGTTCGGGGCTAGCCAAAGGATCCAGCGACAACACCCAGTCGTAGCTGGGACTGCCCAGCCCGGCCGCCAGCCGTGCCGCCCGCCGGCAACTGAAGCCATCGGCGCTGCTGGCCACCAGGGCCGCCCGCCCCTGGTGGCGCGCCACCAGTAGATCGGCGTGGCCATCGCGCACCAGCATCAGGGCATCGGCGCGCAGGCTGGCCACATGGACCGACACCACCAGGACTAAAAGGCCGCTGGCCAGCAGCCGCCAGCGCCGCCGCAGGCCCGGCACCAACCAACCCAGCAGGCCCAGGGCCAATCCCAGCACCAACCAGGGCTGGGGCCTGCCGGTTTGCCATTGGGCCATCGGCAGCTGGGCAAAGCCATGGGCCAATTGCAACAACAAGCTCGCCAAAGCGCCCAAGGGTCCCAGCAGCACGCCCGTCAGCGGTGGTGCCACCAGATCCAGCAGGGCCACGGCCATGGACCCCAGGGTGAGGGGGGTGAGCAGGGGCGCCGCCAGCACGTTGGCCGGCACGGCCCAAAGGGGCAGCACCCCGAAATGGAGCAGCTGCAGCGGCAGGGTCCAGAGGGTGGCGGCCAGGGGTACGGCAACGGCGGCCGCCAGCCAGCGCCGCAGCCACGAACCCCCTTTGCCTGCCGGGGTTTTGGCGTCCCGATCCCCCTCCTCCTCCTCCTTGGCCTCTTGCCGCCTGATGACGCTCCCCCCCATCAGCGCCTGCTCCAGGGGTGCGGCGCTCACCAACAGGCCTGCGGTGGCGGCCACCGACAGTTGGAAGCCCACGTCCTGGAGCCAATCGGGCCGCACCAGCAGCATCACGGCGGCGGCCATGACCAACCAGGGCAGGGGCCGGCTGCGGCGGCCGAATTCCAGGGCCACCAGGGCGACGGCCCCGGTGAGCACCGCTCGCACCACCGAGGGCTGGGGTCCGGCCAGCAGCAAAAACAAGCCAATCGCCAGGGCCGCCAGCGGCAGTCGCAGCCCCCGACCCAGGGGCTTGGCCAGCGCCAGCACCGCCCCTAACAGCACCGTGAGATGGAAACCGGAGGCCGCCAGGGCGTGGGAGAGGCCGGCGACGCGAAAGTCATCCCGCAGCTCGCTGGGCAGGGGCACCACGGCACTGCCTAAAACCAGGGCCGCCAGCAGCCCGCCCTGGTTGGGACCGGCCTGGCGCAGAAAGGTGGCGGCGATGCGGCGGCGCAGGTCGGCGATGGGGGTGGCGGGACGCCGCAACACGCTGACCTGCTCGACCCGCAACTGGCTCCAGACCCCCTGGCGCCCCAGCCGCTCGCGGGCGCTCGCCAGCAGCGGGTGGGGGGCAGGCCTTGGCCGCGTCAGGGTTCCTGCGACCCGCACCTGCCAGCCTTCCTGCAGGGTCGGGCAGCGGGAGAAGATCAACTCGCTGGCGCCACCATCGCTGTCCAACAACACCCGGCAGCCCGGGACTGCCTCGTCCTTGGCCCCATCCTTGGCGCCATCGCTGGCCTCGACCTTGCCCTCGCCCTCCTTGGCGCTCGCCTTTGCTGGCTCCTTGAGGGGCACCGGATCCGTTCGCAGCCGTCCTTGCAGTTGCACTGACGCGGCCTTGTCCCCAGCCGCCAGCCAGCGCACCGGATCATCTGGTCCGGGTTGGGGTTGGCGAATCGCTGTTCCCCACACCACCAGGGCCGCCAGCAGCACGGGCACCAGCTGGGACAGGCCGGCCAACCTGAAGCGCCCCTGCCCTGGCGCCCCCTGGCCTGAAGGCGTGGGGGCGGTCCTGGCAGTGGGTGCGGAGGAGGTAGCAACCATGGCAGAGGGGTGGCTGGGGCCAGGGTTCCCGGCCGCAGCCATCCGCCTTGGTGTCGCCATTGCCCAGGGGTTGGCCGGCGCTCCAATTGGATCCACGGCCCAGGGCGTGCAGGTTCCCGTACCCCTGGGGTCCTGCCACTGGCCTTGTGCCTGGGCCCTGTCCCTGGTCTCAGGCCAGCGGCAGCAACGCGACCGCTGCAGGTGCCTGCTCAGCTTCTGCCGCCAGCCAGGCTTGGCGCGGGGCCCCCTGCAATAAGGGGAAACCCAGGGCGTGCCGTTCGGCCAGCCAGGCCTCCGCCACCTGGCGGGCCAGATGGCGGATCCGGGCAATGGTGGCGGTGCGCTCGGTTACTGAGATCACGCCACGGGCCTCTAGCAGGTTGAAGGTGTGGCTGCACTTGAGCACGAAATCGAGGGCTGGTGCGGGCAGGGCGGCGGCGACCAGATCGGAGGCTTCGGCCTCATAGAGGGCAAACAGTTGCTGTAGCCGCTGGGGGTTGGAGGCCTCGAAGTTGTAGGTGCACTGACCCTTTTCAAACGGCAACCAGATGTCGCCGTAGTTTCGCTCGCCGTTCCAGGCCAGATCCCAGATGCTCTCCACATCCTGCAGGTACATCGCCAGACGCTCCAGGCCGTAGGTGATTTCGATCGACACCGGCCTGCAATCGAGACCGCCACACTGCTGGAAATAGGTGAACTGGGTCACCTCCATGCCATCGAGCCACACCTCCCAGCCCACTCCCCAGGCCCCCAGGGTGGGTGATTCCCAGTTGTCTTCGACAAAGCGGATGTCATGGTCGGCGGCCCGAATGCCCAGGGCCTCCAGGGAGGCCAGGTAGGTCTCCTGGATGCCGTCCGGTGACGGTTTGATCAGCACCTGATATTGATAGTAGTGCTGGGCTCGGTTGGGATTGTCGCCATAGCGGCCATCGGTGGGGCGCCGGCAGGGTTCGGGATAGGCCACCGCCCAGGGTTCCGGCCCGATGGCCCGCAACACCGTATGGGGACTCATGGTGCCGGCCCCCTTCTCTGTGTCGTAGGGCTGGAGGATCAGACAGCCCCGCTCCGCCCAGAAGCGATTGAGGTTGGCGATTATGTCCTGGAAATGCATGGCTGGCAGCGGTTGCGTCGGAGAGGGGTTTGTTCCCCTGGCCGTTGACACGGGAATCCCCGAGGACCCATTCTCCCAAAAGGCGTGTCTTGTCAACTGGCTTGCAGCATCCCGGCGCCAGCTCGCGTCGGGCCAGCCACTCGAGACACAGTCTCTCTGAATGGCACGTCTTTGGGAACAGACCCCGAACGATCGCCAGGTTCCGCCAGGTCCTGCGGAACTGGCTGGCCTTGCCGCCCGCCAGGCAATGTCAGCTAAAGCTGACAATAAGGATATAGGCTATGCTGCCATCAACAAATACTTTGAAAGATAAAGTGTCTCAAATTCTTGCAATTTCTCTTCTTATTCTGCTAGGGACTCAGGGTATGACTTGCGAAAGGCACCCAGCATAGACATCGGCAATCCAGCTCCGATTCAACCACAGAGCAAATGAATAAATGAAAATCAGCTATTGCATAAAATAAGTTATTTTTAAGACAATGAATTAAAATGTCTCAAGCGGTTTGATCTGGGCATTGTTTTTAGTGGTGTAATCTCTTTTTGCGTTCGGGCACACGCGGAAGGGCAACCAGAAAAAATGCAGGATGGAACAGAAATTTTTTCTCCTCTTGCTCTAAAGTGACTGCCACCTCAGTTAAGTATTTTACTTCCAGATTGGTTTGACTTTGATGCCTCGTGGACCGTCTAGTCTGTCGGTCAATTTTATTTACAATGGTTCAAGCCAAGTCTAAAGTACAATGGCGGAGTTGGATTATGTGATTAAGTTGAATCGGCGGTTTACCGTAGAAGCTGGGATACAGTTTATCTTCAATCCCAGGGGCAATAGCGACTACTTCACTATTGTTGTGCCCACACTTTGCGCACAGCTTGAGCATGCCAGTTCAAGATCCTGGTTGCCTTGACCGCGGCAGCCTCCTCCTCGCCCCTAAGGTTTTTGCTTGAACTACTCGTATTTGCTTAAACCACTCGTATTTGCTTAAACCACTCGTATTTGCTTGATCCACTCGTTGCTCTATAGAGGCCGGGATGCTGCAAATTTCTCATAATAAACCAATAAAAAAAGGTTGGCCATAGACCAACCTTCACTAATGGATTTGGCTGATATTCAATCTAATTTGATCTGAATTTAATCAAATCAAATACTTTGATTTCTGTTGGCTTGACTTAAAATCCGGCGCCGAAGGCGGCGGCTATATGCGTACGCGGCGCCAGCACCCAAAACGGGCAAGGGTCCGGGAACTGCGGCGGTAGGAGGATTGGGGACGTCGGCGTTGATGGTGATGGAGCCACCATTAAACTGTCTCAAAGGCTCTGAATTTACATTTGTGAAAGCGGTGTACTTAATCGTACCTCTTATGCCGGATGTACCAAAGACGATATCATAGAGGCCACTGGTTAATTCATTTTGATTCCCCATAATGGAAGCTCCAGATGTGGAATCAGGGGATTCTCCAGTATATTTAGCTGCCCCTGTGTTGATTGAATTTATCAAGGCAACGGTATTGGCCATTCCGCAAAAACTGCAGCTGCCGTCCAGATAGAAAGAGCCAAACTTAAGGTCGAGATTATTGATCCAATTATGGACAGTCGCTGATCCTGAAGCGCCTCCTGTACCGCTTGATGTGGCTGCGCGAAAATAATAATCAAATCGTTGCTCATTTTGCATAGTTACGCCTTGATCGACAGGTATCCAATTGCCGGCAGGTGCATAACTACCAACCAAATTTTGGTAGATAAAGTTTCTCGTGTTCGGAGTCGCCCCCGTATTCATGGCCTGCCCGTTTGGTGACAGCTGCAGCGGTCTGGTGTTAGCATTAGCGTTTGGATTGGGGACGTAGGTTGCCGTTCCTGTCGTATAGGTCAATGTCAGGGCACTTGCCGCTTGCGCCGATGCCAAAACAAGGGTGGAAAAACCAGCTTTTGCCAGGAGCTGAATGATTGAATTGCGCATGTTTTTTTTGGGTAGTTGAACTACGAAGAGCTCATGCTAATCATAGGCATGGAAAGGGGAGGCGTCACTAATAATTACAATATTTTAAGGTCAATAGCTGATTCGCTTAAGATCTTTGTTTAAGCAGGTTAATAATTACAGCGCAGTGACCTATTTGGCTGAATCAAAATGCTAAAATTAGGTTTCATTATTGTGTTTTATTTCATGAGTACGCGCCTGGCCAACTGAACGAGGATCCGAGCAACTAAAGTGGTACTCATGTATTTCTAAGACCACTGAAAGCAGCGCCCTCCAGTTACACAAAGCACTTTATTTTACAGAGTATTAGCTTCGCTATTGAACGGATGTCCTGTTTGTAGCCTTTGGCCTTATGCATAGCAGTAGAACCCTTGCCAAATTCGCTGGCCTAACTGCATGCGTTGTTGCTCAGCGACGGGTTTCTCCCTGGCCTGCTGTGTACGGCCGCAGGTTTAAGCAATAGTCAGTGTCGTCAATGCGGCCACCAGGCCAAACTTTTTGTCATCCCAATGATCTGCCCGAGTATTGCTGGATCAATATCCCACACAACAATCTAAAACTATGTGGGTGCAAGCCATGCCTAAAATGGATCCCGAGGATTGAGAAGATTTATGCGTCATGAGTTAGGTTCTATTTTATCTTTAGCTTCTATCAGAATTGATTTGAATTTAATCAAATACCCTGAAATCTGTTGGCTTTGTTTAAGATCTGGCGACGAAGGCGGCGGCTAAATCCGAAAGCGGCGCCAGTACCCAAAACGGGCAAGGGTCCGGGAACTCCGGGGCTAGGCGGGATGGGGTCGTTGGTGACGATGGTGATGAAGCCAGTATTGAACTGCTGAAGAGGATTTGAGATAACATTTGTGGATGCGGTGTACTGTAGGGTACCGGTTATACCAGATACGCCAAAAACGATATTGTAGATGCTACTGGTTATTGTATTTTGATTTCCCAAAATGGAATTTCCTGGGGTGGAAGTAGGGGATTCCCCAATGAATTTAGTTGTTCCTGTGAGTGATGAATTTACAAGGGAAACGGTATTGGCTGATCCACAGAAACTACAACTGCCGTCAAGATAGAAAGAACCAAAATTAAGGTTGAGTTTATCAGTTGAACTATGGACCTGTGCTAAGCCAGAAGTGCCTCCAATGCTACTTAAAGTAGCCGCGCCAAAATAATAATCAAATCGTTGTTCGTTTATGGTGCTTGTTGTTTGATTGACAGGTTTCCAATTGCCGGCAGGTGCATAGTCACCGATTAAATTTTGGTAGATAAAGTTTCGCGTGTTTGGTATTGCCCCAGTATTCATGGCGTTTCCCTTTGGTGATAGCTGCAAGGGTCTAGTGTTGCGAGAGGGTGGTGGTGCTGGATTGGGGACGTAGGTTGCCGTATTTGTAGAGTATTTAATTGTTAGGGCACCTGCTGCTTGCGCAGAGGCGAAAACAAGTATATGAAAGCTAGCTTTAGCTAGGGTCTGAACGGTGGAGTGTGGCATGCTGCAGGAAAGCAGGGGTGAAGATTATCTATAAAACGCAATTTTAGCACGGAATGGAGAGTGTGTCAATAATGGCTAGAAATTTTTGGTTAATGACTGATTCTCTTAAGATTTTATTTGGGCATGCTGTTTCATGCCTGCTCAGCAGCCTATTCGTATGGTCCTAAATGCCATCTTTAGATTTTTTAACTTTAACTTTTGCTCCAAACTAAATCTTTTGTTTCGAGTGGCAGCTCTGACTTCGGGCTGGATTTTCTGCAGGCTTATCCCCACCAGCTGGGTTTATCAGATGCAACCGATAGAATGGAGCCAGTGGCTGGATGCGAGCAGGACCCAGTTCGCTGTTGTGTCAGTTCTGCAGAGTTTCAGATGCCAAGTCTTTGCCAGATCACCGCTAACTGGGATTGATGCAGACCACAGGAGAAGCAAGCTTCGATCTGCTGGGGTGACAGTAGATCGCAGACCTCGGCATCATTCTCGAGGTTGGCGCGGAAGTTGCCACCCTCCTGGTTCCAGGCCGCATGGGCGTGGCGTTGGACGATTCGATAGGCCTGCTCTCGATTCATACCGCTTTCCACCAAGGACAACAGCACCCGTTGGCTGAAGACAACCCCGCCATATACGTTCATGTTGCGAGCCATGTTGTCCGGATAGACCCCCAGGCCCCGAACCACCTCGGTCATCTCCCGCAGCATGAAGTGTAGGGTCACTGAGCAGTCCGGCAACATCATGCGCTCCACGGAGCTGTGGCTGATGTCCCTTTCATGCCAAAGGCAACAATTCTCAAGGGCGGCCACCGTGTAACTCCTCAGCACCCTGGCCAAACCGCTGATCCGTTCGCTGCGGATCGGATTGCGTTTGTGGGGCATGGCCGAACTGCCTTTCTGGCCTTTGGCAAAGCTTTCTTCAACTTCGAGCACATCGGTCCGCTGCAGATTACGGATTTCCGTGGCGAATCGCTCTAAGGAGACTCCTACGAGGGCAAGCGTCTGCACATATTCGGCGTGGCGGTCTCGCCCAATCACCTGGGTACTGGCCGTGTCGGGTTCCAGTCCCAGGATTCGGCAGGTGATCGCTTCAACCTGCGGATCGGTGTTGGCATAGGTGCCCATGGCACCACTGATCTGGCCCACGCTCACAACCTTCTCCAGCCGTGCCAGCCGTTCCCGATTGCGTTCGGTTTCCGCCAGCCAGCCGGCTACTTTGAAGCCAAAGGTGATCGGTTCGCCATGGATGGCGTGGGATCGGCCGATCATGACTGTGTCCTTATGGGTCCGGGCCAATTGCCTCAGGGCGTCACCTAGCTGGTCGAGTTCCTGGCGCAGTAAGGCTACAGAGGCTTTTAGTTGCAGGGCCAATCCCGTATCCACAACATCGGAGCTGGTCATGCCCACATGGATGTAGCGACCCGCATCACCAACATGCTCATTGACGTTGGTGAGAAACGCGATCACGTCGTGGCGAACTTCTGCCTCGATTTCGAGAATGCGCCAGACCTCAAAGCTCGCCTTCTCCAGGATCTGGCTCAGAGCCTCCTCGGGCAGTCGACCCAGCTCGGCATTGGCCTGGCAGGCAGCCAGCTCCACATCCAGCCAGCCCTGAAACTTGGCTTGTTCAGTCCAGAGATTGCCCATTTCGGGCAGGGTGTATCGCTCGATCAAGGAAGCGCGACCCAAAACAGACGCTCACCAACTTATCGGCCCACAGGCAGCAGGCAGGGGGGGGAATCAGGCCGTTGAGCTGAGCTGGTGGTGGGGCACCTCCAGTTGGATCAGCTCGCCCCAGGCCTGTTGCCGGATCCAGCAGCTACCGCCACGACAATGGATCAACTCGAATGGGGGCAGGTCGTTGGGATGGTCCGAGAGACGCACGAAGGTTCCTGGCCGCAACAGCTCAAGCACCTCGGCTCGTTGGCGGTGATGGGTTTTGCTGGGTTTGGATCGGGTTTGCGGCGCTGCTGGGAGCGAACCGGTGGATCCCAGAAATGCCATCGTGAACGGGATGGGCGGGAAGAGCATTATTTTCCAGTGAAGTTTTCCTAAGCACCCGTTTCCTTGGAATTTGTTCCGTTTTGGCCTTGAACCCATGACAAAACGCCAAAGGCTGGATCTGCTGTTGTTTGACCGTGGTTTGGCGTCGAGTCGTCAGCAGGCTCAGCAGCTGATTCGTTCGGGCCGTGTGCGCAGCGGCGATCAGGTGCTTGATAAGCCCGGGGTGGTCTTCAGCTTCGATCTGGAGCTGGAGGTGAAGCAACCCCCGCGTTTTGTTTCCAGGGGCGGCGAAAAGCTTGTGGCGGCGCTGGAATCTTTGCCAATCAGCGTTGCCGGCCGGATCTGTCTTGACGGTGGCATCTCCACGGGTGGGTTCACCGATTGCTTGCTGCAATGGGGCGCTTCCAGGGTCTATGGCATCGATGTCGGTTACGGCCAGACGGCCTGGAGTCTGCGCTGTGACCCCAGGCTGGTGTTACGTGAGCGCACGAATCTGCGCCATCTCACCCCAGAGGTGCTTTATGGCGCGGACGATGGGTGGCCGGATCTGGCAGTGGCCGACGTGTCATTCATCTCGTTGGTTCAGGTCCTGCCGGCCCTCAGAAACCTGTTACGACCCTCCCCGACCACCCCAGGGGGTGGGGTAGAGGCGCTTTTGCTGATCAAGCCGCAATTTGAGGTGGGACGGCAAAGGGTGGGCAAGGGGGGGGTGGTGAGGGACCCTCTTGCCCACCAAGAGGCCATCAACAGGGTGATCGAGGCCTCGAAGGCCCATCACTGGAAAGCAGCTGGTTTGGTGGCGTCACCCATCACCGGACCAGCTGGAAACCATGAATATCTAATTTGGTTGGTGGATGTGAATCAAGCCATACCTGAACTGGATCTCCAGCAGGTTGGTGCCATCGTTGCGACAACGATGGCAGGGGCAAGGAGGCCGGCTTGAGTCGGGTAGGTCAGATGGCGCTGCTGTCGCGATCTCCGGTACGTATGCGGAGCACCGAATCGACCGAAGTGATGAAAATCTTGCCATCGCCGATTTCCCCTGTGCGGGCAGCCTCTTGAATGGCGTCAATCACAGTATCGACGCGATCGTCATCGACGACAATTTCTAGCTTCAACTTTTGTAAAAACTCAACAGTAAACTCCGAACCCCGGTACCGCTCTACTTGACCTTTCTGACGGCCGAAGCCACGCACTTCCGTAACGGTCATGCCGACGATACCCGCACTCACAAGGGCAATCTTTACATCCTCAAGCTTGAAGGGGCGGATGATGGCCTCGATTTTTTTCATGGAGAAGACTGGAAAACAGGAAAGAGAGCACTGGAGAAACAGTCTCTCAGAGACGGATGCGCTTGGGAGGCGTCGGCACAGAGAGTATCGGCGCTTTGCCGAGCCATGATTAGGCCCAGGGTCAAGGGCCCCGTGGTATTAGATGCTACTGGTGAGCTTGGCCAGGCTGACAGCCAACCCCCTGGCCCGCAGCAACCATTGTGGTGGTTATGGAAATACCATTTAGTTCCACCCCCACCACTTGCCCCCGGCCCAAGCTCAAATGTCATCCCCCTCACCCCTTCCGGTCCCAAGGCCTGCTGAGCGAAGGGCTGCCCCCGAAGAGGGAGCTCAGGCCATGGCCGAAGCGAAATTGCTGACCTTTGATAATCCTTCGCCTGCAAGGGTGTACGAAGTCTCGATCGAACTACCGGAGTTCACCTGTCTTTGTCCGTTTTCTGGGTATCCGGACTTCGCCATTTTGCGCTTGCTCTACCAGCCAGGACCCAGGGTGCTTGAACTAAAGGCCTTGAAGCTTTATGTCAATAGTTTTCGCAACCACTCCATCTCCCACGAAGCAGTTGCCGTGGGAATTCTTGACGACTTGGTCGCGGCAGCCGATCCGCTCTGGATTGAACTAGTCGCCGATTTCAACCGTCGCGGCAACGTCCATACCGTGGTGAGGGTGAGTCACGGCGAGCGCCGACCCTGTTGAAGCAGGTCTCGTTACGGAGTTGTCGCTGGCCTCAATCTTTGCAGCATGGCAGGTAGTTCGGTCGCCAACGCCGTCAAATTGCGATTGCAGAGACCGCCTAGATGGAGCCGTCCCTTGGCACCTTCCCCTTCAGCGATGGCCCACAGCTGCCGGGTGGCGATCAGGCTGAGCGCACCGCCCACCAGTGAGATCGCAAAGCCGCTGTAAACGAGGGGCACGCCGGGATCTCTCTTAAGCAGGATGCCGCTGGCGGCCAGCACACTTTCGATTCGTAAGGGCAAGCCCAGCACGTCGACCGCCGGCCCCCCCGGGATGATCTGGGCCAGCAATTGGCCTTCCCCGTTGAAGACCTGGGCAGGGCCCTGCTCACTGCCAAGGCTCACCAGGACGGGCTGGCTGCCATCCGGCCGGGTCGGCAACACCAGACCCCAGATTTGCTCACCAAGCTGGGGGAAAGCCTGAAGCGGCAGCTGCAGTACGGGGCTGCGACCGATCTGCAGATTGACGGCAACCAAGGCCCAGTCGGCTTGGTAGAGGGTGATTCCTTTGTGGCGCAGGGGGTGATTAACACTAATGGTGGCCTCAAAGGGAGCTTCTGCCTTGGCAGCCTCCCCAGGGGGAAGGAGGCGCAGTTTGGAGGTGAATTGTTCAGGCCGGCCGGCTGGATCCCTTTGGATCGAAAAGTCGTCCAAAGCCAAGGTCAACTGCGTCTGGCCGCGGGGATTGAGGAGTTCGAGGTCATGGCCCGGCGCAAGAAAGCGTTCCAGCCGCTGTCCGGCCAGAGCTCCCCAGCTGGCTCCAAGCATCAGAACGACCAAGCCGGCGTGAACAAGCAGGGGGCCAACGCGACCGGCCACGCCCCTGCGGGCCGCCAACCTGTCTTGCTGGCGTCGAATCTGCCAGCCTCCTTGTTGTAGTTGTTGTTCAAGCTGATCTAGATCTGTAGCTGGGCTTTCTGTTTCCAGGGTTTCTGCTATGGATAGTTTGCTGAGCTGGCGCGGTTGGCTATAGTCAATCCAGCGCAACGAGGCTTGCAGTGCCGGCCATTGACGGCGCCAGCTACAGAGGATCAAAGCCAGAGCAAGAAGGGCAAGTAGGGCCAGAAACCATTGACTGGAATAGACGTGGTCAAGTTGCAGCTTTAGTACACCGTCACCACGGAGGAAGCCAAGCCAAGGATTTGGATCATAGCGTTGATGATAAAACTCAGTGGATTCCTTCTGAGGAATGGCGGTGCCGATGCCGCTGGATAGGGCAATGACCAGCAGCAGGCCGATCGCCACTTTCAAATTGGAGAGCCAGGCCAAAGGGCGCATCAGCGCTGTCTTCATCGCACTCATACCAGGTGGGCCACAAGGGTGAGGGCACCTGTGATTAGCAGAACAACTCCACTGATAGGCGGTACCCATTGACCCATTTGCCTTAGTTTCAACAGGGAGGGAAGGGTTGCCGCTGCCGTGCCCGCCAACAGCAAGGGCAACACCTGGCCGGCCCCAAAGCTGGTGAGCAGAAGCATGCCCACCAGCGGTTTTCCCGTTTCGGCCATCCAGGCCAGAAGCACAGCAAGCACTGGTGTGGTGCAAGGGGTGGCCGCCAGGCCGAAGGCCAGACCGGCAGCCAGGGGAGCCAGAGGCGCAGGAACGAGACGGCGCCACCGTTCTGGATCAGGGCCGGCAGGTAGGCGCAGGGGCAGGAAAC
>JBBASD010000046.1:0-15610 GCA_040399485.1 Cyanobium sp.
GGCTTTTTCATGTCTGCAGAAGCACTGGAAAGAGCTTATTTTTCGAGGTGCCCTTGTATTAGTCTTGTTCGCGCGTGGGCCCTCACCACTACTTCAGGATTCTTGCGAGGATCACCTCCGGCGATTACTAAGATGTGCTTTGGTCCTTTTCTTTTTGGGTGACGCAGGCTCTCGAAAGCCACATCGACGGGGCAGCCCGTAACGTTGACATTGGCAGAGTCAACATTGACAATTGATTGCAGGTCTTTCCCGACACTTTGCGAAATGGGTGCAAAAAGATCATATCTTGTTAGCCAACGCAATGCCGTGACGTAGGCTATGCGGTCAGCGGTTTGGGGGAGGTGACGATCGGGATTGCGCCAAGGAATGAAATCGAAGATTATACTAACTTTCAGCAGCTCTTTGGTGGACAGCAAGCGTGCATGAGCAAGTGGATCATGGTTCATTGGTGACAACGACAGGTAACAGTTGACGGGATTCACTGCTTTTGAGTCGACTGAGGCCGCATAGGCGCTAGGAAGGATGCTGTCAAAAAGGCTGCTGATCGAACTAGCTAAACTTGGATATTCGGGATCAATTATGCCAACTATTCTTAAATTGCTGCGACTGGGAATATTGCGCAAAAGCGATTGCGCGTGGCGACCGATTCCCCGTTCGGAATAGTTGATACCTTGAAGGCACCTCGCATCAACAAATATTGTAGATATTTGTAATATTGTTGACATCTACAGCCGGTCTCCGCTGCTGATTATGTACATCCGGTCCGCGAGCAATTTGAACTGATCTGTTAAGATCTTACCAGATATCCAATCGGTTTTACAAAGGCGATGGCCGTCTTCATGAGCTGATATTCCGACTAGATGTTCTCAGGCAGTTGCAGCAGTGGCGCCAGGTGCCGATATCATTCACTTCTGTTACTGTCATCGTGGTTGGCCAGGATTTGCGAACATGCTGCCGAATTGATTCCTTGGCCGATCAGGATTACTAATTCAGCTTCAGCTTCCTGCCAATCGGTTCGCCTTGAGTGAAGCCGCCAGGATTTGTCGCTTGGCCCAGAGTTCCTCCAGCCGTTCCCGGTAGTGACGACCCACATTGGCTGAAGCGAAACGCTGGCGGTAGGAAGCGGCTAGGCCCTGATCAGGTTCGGGCTGCTCCAAGCGATGCAGGGCCACTTTCCGCAGCTGTTCGGCGGCATGGTCTACATCGGCATCGGCCCACACCTGGCCTTCATAATCGAAGTATTCGCCTTCCAGAACGGGGATCAGTTCATAGCGCACAGGGTGAGCCAATCGGCCGGTGCAGAAATCGGTAGTGGAGCTGTAGTCTGTCACGATCACATCGAGCCCGAGCTGAAGGGCTTCGGCGTGGCCACGGCCCAGCCCCTCGGAGCGGTGCAACGAAACGAAGCCATCGCAGCAGCCACACAGCGCCAGAAGTTCGGTGCGCTCGAGGCTGGCCTCGATCACGTGCAGTCTTGGATCTAGGCTGGCAAAGGCCTTGAGTTCATCCCAGGCTTGATGTGGACCAGTGGGGGACAGGGTCTTAATGACTAGCCCCACCCTTTCGCCAAGCAAATCTTCTGGGGGGAAGGCACGCCGGAAGGCCTCGATCACCGCTATCGGGTTCTTCCGGCTCATGGTGGAGTTCAGATCGAACCCAAACACGAACAACACTTTGTCGTTAGGTAATCCGAAGCGCTTTCGGGCGTCCCTTCGGGCCTTCGGATTGATGTAGCGATCTGGGTTTTCGATCTCTGCCGGCGGAGGCATGCGCGTGGCGCGCAGGGTCCTTTCCCCATCACCGACTTGTGAGTAGGGCAGTAGGGCCGTCTTGATGATGCTGCTGTATGGCCAGGCTTCATCGGCTAGTTGAAGGATTGGCTCCCAATGTGCCGGCCATCTTTCCATCTCCCATGGCCAGGACACAATCGTGTAGCGACCTCTCTGCTGTTTCAGCCCCTGCTCGCAATACCATCTCGCATGAATGGGGGCTGCCATGCAAACCAGATTGAAAGCATAGGGCCCTTCTTCACCTGGTGGAAGTGTAAGATCCTCCAGTCTCCGGTCTGATGTAGCTGACCCATTGCTTGCCGGATAGTCGATCACACAGAAGGGTATAGACGAAGCGCGCAGTGCATCAGCAATGGCTCGGCTATCCTCTCCGATCCCAAAGACATTGAAGGCGTGCCCGATGAGGTTCACGCCAAAAGGGCGTTCGGCGAATCCCATTTTCGCTGCTTTTGTTATTTCTTGTGAGATCTTATTTGGCCTGATCCCTTCGTCTGCAGTGCTAGAGGCATGTTGCGCTTCCATCCATGCCTGAAGCGCTTTTGCTCTGAACGGTAGTGGATAACGTAACTGCAGACTTGACTCTTCCAGCCATCGGCTTGCTACAAGCAGATTCACCCCAATACCTGGCAATGGCTCCTGAAAAAATTTACCGCTTGATGGCGATTGATTTATGATTTTGTAGCGGGCTACTGCCTTAGATAGGTTTTTTGAAAATCTGTTGTATTCACTCTTGCCTGTTGCGGCTGCTGTGAGGCCAGGCATTTCACCGGTGGAGGAGATCAATTGTGACGATGAGCTATTCACAAAGTTAAGCTGTTGCTCCCGAATTTTATCCCTTGTCCGACTGAGAAGGGGGCTCATCAGGATCAGCAGGCCGTTTTTTAACTTGGTGCGGTTTATCATTGTATTGACTAGGATCAACTTTTGGCATCCTACATTCAAAACGTTTATCCTTTGCTGCGCAGCTTTTGTACCCATTCAGGGGTCGGGACAGCTCCCCGCAAAATTCATACCTGCTGAACCCTTGACGGCAGCCTGATTCCCGTTTGCATCTCAGGCAGAGATTGATTGCGATGGGCGCCCCACCGGCTGGGATTTCAGAAGCGGACTGGTTGACGTGGCCAGCCGGTGCCAGGACGTTCATCTTGGCTCAGCAGGAGGAGATTGAACAGCTGCGCGCCCAGCTCACCGCCTTAGCTACCGAACTGGCCAACCTGCGGGAGCGGATCGGCCGCAGCTGCCGCAATTCCTCCAAACCGCCCTCCAGCGATGGCCCGGGGTTCAAGCCGCCCGAGCGTCGCAAAGGCAGTGGCCGCAAGCGGGGCGGCCAGCCGGGCCATCCCGGCGCTGGCCCAGAGCTGCTGCCGATGGAGCGCGTTGACGAAGTGGTGGAGCACCATCCGGATGCCTGCCGCCGCTGCGGCACGTTGCTGCAGGGAGAAGATCCAGCGCCGTTGCGCCATCAGGTGATCGAGAATCCCGCCGATAACGCCGGTGGTGATGGAACATCGTCTGCATCGCTTCGTGTTCACTTGCTGCTCCACCAGCACCTGCGCCACCTTGCCGGCGGATGTGGAAGCGACCAGTTATGAGCCCAAGCTCAGTGCCCTGGTGGGTCTGCTGGGCAGTGCTTTCCCCTTGAGTTTCAGCAAGACCCAGGTGCTGCTTGATCAGCTACTGGGAGTAAAGATCAGCTGCGGGACGATCGCAACAATCCGCCGGGGTCTGAGCGCCGCGCTGGAGCAGCCGACGAATCAGGCCATCGACTTTGCCCGCCAGCAACCGGTGGAATACGTCGTAGACGAAGTCTTGCGCGCAGCGGTTGAAACCGTCGCCCCCACCGGCAATGCGGCTGGCGGCAATCCCGATGGCAAGCGCGGCTGGAAGTGGGTGATGGTGACCGCGCCATGGTGACGGTCTTCATGCAGGGGCTGAGCCGCTCCACCGCCGCCGCGATCGATCTGTTGGGGGGACGCTTTTGGCGGCAACCGCTTCGCGGAAGACTGCGTCTACGTGGTGAGCGATCGCTTCTCGGTCTACAACTATTTCCCCCGGGAGCAGCGTCAGCTGTGCTGGGCCCATGTGATTCGAGATCTCACCGCCATCGCCGAACGTTCGGGCGCCAGTGCCGAGATCGGAGCGGAGTTGTTAGCCCTGCAACAGCAGTTGTTTGCCCAGTGGCATCGCTACAAAGGCGGAACGTTCGACTGGCCCACATTGCAACAAGCCTGCGTGCCGATCCGCCAAGCATTTGTGGCCACACTTCAGCGGGTGGTGGAGCTGGGCCACCGGCGCGGTGAGCGAACGCCGTGGGCCAAAACGGTCGGCACCTGCCATAAGTTGCTACCATTGGCCGATGGCCTCTGGACCTTCCTTAAGATCAAGGGTATCGAACCCACGAACAATGCCGCCGTAGACGAAGTCTTCTCCGCAGGAGTAGGTGACCTGCGCCAGTAGGTGATTCAACACAAGATCAGCCATGGCGTCCAATCACGCCAAGGTGCGATCTGCCGCAGCAGCTTGCTCACGGTCACCACTACCCTGCGGCAACAGGGCCGGGATATCTGGGATTTTCTGGAGCATGCCTGGATCGCCCATAACCGCGGAGGAGTGATGCCCTCACTGCTGCCAGAACCTGAGCGAGTTGTCAACGATCGTGGTGTCTGTTGTCGCTTGGTGATCAGAGATCAGGGGCGAAATGCTGCGCTGCTGCATCACGGCCCCTGAACGGGTACCAGCTTTTGAGCAGCACTAAGTATCTGTTCGGCGGTTTCAGCCCAGCTTGTTGACTTGAATTGCGTCCGTATCTTCTCCTCTTGGGCTGCTCTCCACTCATGTCCTTCTGTGGCGCCCATGATAAGATTGCACAGCCCGAGTACATCCTGCGGATCAAACATTTGTGGTAGCTCACTGATCTCGGGGATGCTCGTTGCATTCGATGCCAGGCATAGACGGCCCCTGGCTAGGCTCTCTGCAACGGGCAGCCCCCAGCCTTCATACAAGGAGGGGAAGATCGTGGCCAAGCAATGATCGTAATACCATTCTAGCCTGCCGTCACCTACATCATTAAGCAGAATGATCCGCTCTTTAGTTAGGGGATCATGGGTGATCTCGTGAATGAGTTGAGTGCACATCTGGTGTTGGGATCCAATGCAAACAAGATCTGGGCATTTTTCCTGGAAATCCCTGCTGAGCCGACGCCAGCAATCATAGAGGAGCCGATGATTCTTTCTGGGCTCAATTGTACCAAGGCACAAAAAGAACGGCCTGCTTGGCTGTTCACGTAGATCGGGTTGGTCTTGTGTGGTTGCGGGTTTCTTCTCGTTAATCTCATCTCCGAGACGAATCGGAACTACGGCAGGATGCTTGATATTTTCTTTGTAGGCATAATTGGTTAAGTCGGTTCGGCTATACTCCGAGATTGTTAGCAATAAGTCGCAGCTTGGTAATGCTTTGCGCATCGCATCGCCGAATATGCGGCAGGTTTCTGCGTACACCCACTGTGGTTGGCTTACAGGTATCACATCATAAATCATTCTGATTACTTTGCCGCCATTGGCTCTCAGTCGCTGGGAGGCGATGACGTTGGCTGGAATTTGGTAGCTTTCTGATCCAATACTGAAAAAATAGTCATCCGAGCTGATGGCTGTGCCGATCTGCCTCGCTTCTGCCTTCTTCGCAGTTGTTGTGTCTTCTGTTGGTGTTGGATCGGCCCCTGATCCCATTCTTGCTTTCAACCAGCCACGGATGGCTTTTTGCAGCTTCCAGAGAGCCAGTTTGTTGGCCGAGATGGTTGATAGCAATTCTTCAGCGGCTTCCCCCTCCCCAGTTAGTCTTCGCAGAATCCCCTTATTGGCTGTGTGTGCCTTTGCTACAGGTGAATTTTCAGAAATTTTAACATTTGGATGTTCGCAGGCCTGGCGTGATTGTTCGTAATGGTTTGGTTTTGCGATTGGTTCCACCCATTCTTTATTCTCTAAATTAAGCCTGACTAATTCAGGAAACTCTGCGGTATTGACATGCACAAAATAATCATTGTCTTCGTCGTAGCTGTATAGCTGAGGCTTGAGTCCTAGGGATGTCCACCCCTTATGGATTCCGATGATGGTTCGTTGAATTCCGGTTAGATGACTCCTCTCCCACCCCATGATTGATGTGCAGTCGAGCCAGATGTTCATGATTGATTTAGAATGGGATCCCGTTGTACATCTTTAGGACTATATCATCAAGCGTGTGATCGGATATCCAGCCCAGTTTCTGTTCGATTAGTTTTGGATCCATCCCTGAGTATGTGAGATCCGTGGGCCTGAATAGATCATCGCACGCCTCTACCCTCTCCTCCGCCTCAAATCCTGCCACTTTGCATGCAGCAGCCACCAGCTCCCGCAGGGAGTTGGTTTTGCCGGAGGCAATCAAGAAATCCATGGGCTGCTCCGCCTGCAGCATCCTATACATCGCCTCCACATACTCCGGCGCCCAGCCCCAATCGCGCCAGATATCGAGATTGCCCAGTACAAGCTTCTCCTGCTTCCCTTCGGCGATCGCCTTCACCCCCTGGATGATCTTCTGGGTCACGAAACGATTCGGCCTGAGTGGTGATTCGTGGTTCGCCAGGATGCCGGTGCAGGCAAACAGGCCATAGGCCTCGCGGTAGTTCGCCACCTGCCAGAAGGCCGTGGCCTTGGCCACCGCATAGGGGCTGCGGGGCTTGAAGGGGGTGTCTTCGTTGGCCGGCTCGCGGCCCGTATCGCCGAAGCATTCCGAGCTGCCGGCATTGAACAGCCGCACCGGCGCCCCCAGATAGCGGATCACCTCCAGCAGGTTCAGCGTGCCACCGGCGATCGATTCCATACACTCCACCGGCTGCTCAAACGACAACCCCACACTCGTCTGGCCGGCCAGGTTGTAGATCTCATCCGGTTTCACGCCGCTCACCACCTTCAGCACACTGCGGAAGTCGTTGGGCGCCAACGACACCACCTCCACCTGCCCGGCGATCCCCAGTCGCTCCAGCCGGCTGGTGTTGGCCATCTGGGCATCGCGGCTGCTGCCCACCACCCGGTAGCCCTTGTCCAGCAGCAGGTGGGCCAAGTAGGCGCCGTCTTGGCCGGTGATTCCCAGAATCAGCGCCGTTTTCACCCTTGCTCCCGTGTTCTCTCTTCAAGCCCATCATCGCTGACACCGAGCTGCTGGAAACCCCGCATCAGTGTTTCCACGGATGCCATCCTCACTGGTACCTGCGTACCATCGCTGGACCGGTCCGGATCGCGCTCGCTACGGTGATGGCATAAAGAACGGATTTAAATACAGAAGAGCCATTCCCGTGGCTGGATCAATCCGGCCAGGCGGCTCTGCTGGCCGGCACCTTAGTGGTCCTGATCACATTCTTCACCTCCTATAGCCATGTCGACATCCCCGCCCATGAGAGCGTCGCGGTCAATCAGCAAATCGGAATTCCTCGCCTCCTTGGCGGCGCTGGTTGGTGAGGTTAAATTTCCATCCAAAGCTCGATGCGCAGATCAACGCGATCGAATTGAGGCGAGAATCCGAGCGACTGAGGAACGAAACCGCTCAGCTGAAAATCGAGAATGCACGGCTCGC
The DNA here is from genome assembly GCA_040399485.1 of Cyanobium sp. Classification (GTDB taxonomy): domain Bacteria; phylum Cyanobacteriota; class Cyanobacteriia; order PCC-6307; family Cyanobiaceae; genus Cyanobium. The sequence goes on from JBBASD010000046.1 coordinate 7,392, forward strand.
CTCTCTCGAATCCAAGCTCGACTTGCTGTTGCTCAGTGCCGATTCCTCCTCGCCGATTCCCCCCGCAACAGATTGCAAGTGAGCGAGACCCTGGCCCTGCTGCTGGAGGATCTGGGCTTCTTCACGTTAAGCCACGTTTAGAATTCCACTATGACTGACCTTGAATCCCGATCAAGTGACGGGTCCAAGGGCTCGGAATCCTCGTCCCTGCAGCAATATCGCTTTCCGTGGCGTCTCCGGGCAATCGCCGAGTGAGGGCAGCGCCCTTGATAGCCCAATCCCAGGGCGAGTGGATTGGGCCGGCCTGCAGCCCCAACAGCTCTCCCCTTAAGCTCCCGCCAACCTGCCCCCCCAAGCGCCCATGCCCCCTGAGCCGACCGTGGCCGCCGTCTCCGCAGCCCCTGGCGACCGCAAGGCGGCCGAAAAGGCTGAGGTGCAGACCTATTTTGAATCCAAGGGTTTTGATCGCTGGAATCGCATCTACAGCGACAGCGACGAGGTCAACAAAGTTCAGCGCAACATTCGCATCGGCCACCAAAAAACCGTTGATGCGGTGTTGGCCTGGGTGGCTCAGCAGGGCGACTTAGAGGGCAGCACCGTCTGTGACGCCGGCTGTGGGGTCGGCAGCCTCGCCCTGCCCCTGGCCCAGCTCGGTGCCTCCGTGGCCGCCAGCGATCTCTCCGCAGCCATGGTGGCCGAGGCGGCGCGGCGCGCCACGGAGGCCGGCATCAGCGCCGAACGGCTGCACTTTGAGGCCTCCGACCTGGAAAGCCTTTCCGGTCGCTACGACACCGTGATCTGCCTGGATGTCTTCATCCATTACCCCCAGGCGGCCGCCGAGGAGATGGTTTCCCACCTGGCTGGGCTGGCAGACAAACGCCTGATCGTCAGCTTTGCCCCCTACACCCCCCTGCTGGCGCTGCTCAAGGGCATCGGCCAGCTGTTTCCCGGCCCCAGCAAGACCACCCGCGCCTATCAACTGCGCGAAGACGGCATCATTGCCGCCGCCGCCGCCGCCGGCTTCAATCCAGTGCACCGGGAACTGAACCAGGCCCCATTTTATTTCTCCCGGTTGGTCTGCTTCGAGCGGGCCTGAGCACCAACCCCACTCACGGGCGGCTCTGTAGCGGCGGCATCAGCGGCGGGTTCCCTCCCCTTGGGCTAGCGTCACCAGTAGATCCGCCAGCCGCCGGTCCGCATCCCGCACCGCCAAGCGCTGCATGCCGGTTCTCAGGCTGCCGAGCGGATCGCCCCCCCCGGCCACTGCCAGGATCGCCACCGGCGCAGCCCCCCGCAGCCGCGGCCCCAGCAGTCGCCAGACGGTGCGCTCCAGGGTGGGCTCCTCCGGTGGGTGCTGGGCAACGATCACCGCCGCCCCCAGGGCCGCCGCTGCCTCCGCGTTGGCATCCTGGTGCTTCTCAGCGGCCTGGGGGTAGGGCACCAGAATGGTCGGGGTGCCGCATACGGCCAGCTCGCTGAGGCTGCCGGCCCCCGCCCGGCTGATGGCCAGGTCAGCGTGCTGCAGCAGCCCCGGCAGTTCATCGCTGAAAGGCCGCTCCACCACCCCCTCCAGCCGCAGCTGACCCGCCTCCGGATCGTTGCTGCCGGTAAGATGGACCACCCGGCAGCCCGCCGCCACCAGCTTCGGCAGCAGCGGCCGCACCATGCGGTTCAACCCCACCGCCCCCTGGCTGCCACCCATGGCCAGCACCAAGGGCCCATGGCCGCTGGGCACCCAGTCCGGTAAAGGGGCGGCTTCGAGGAAGGCGCGGCGCACCGGCGTGCCGGTCAGCAGCGGCCGGCAACGGGGCAGCCGCTCGCTGGCCTGGGGCAGACCCACCGCCACATGGGTGCAGAACCGCCCCAACAGCCGCGTCACCTTGCCGGGGATGGCATTGCTTTCGTGCAACACCACCGGCACACCGCACCAGCGCGCCGCCAGGATCGCCGGTGCCGCGATATATCCACCGCTGCTGAACACGGCCGCCATGCGGCGGCGGCGAATCAGGGCCCGCGCCACCCGGGTGGCGTTGAGCAATTGCGCCAGATTCCAAATCTGGCGCAGACCTCGGCCCTGCAGCCCGCCGGCCCGCACCGTGTGGAGTGGATAGGTGTCCGGCACCAATTGCCGCTCCATGCGGTCCGGAACCCCCAGCCATTCCACCTGCCAATCCGCCGGCAGGGCTTCCGCCACCGCCAGCGCTGGAAAGAGGTGGCCACCCGTGCCGCTGGCGGCAATCAGGAGGGTTGGCATGGAAGAAGGGCGCGCGCGCGCCTAACTTAAAAGCAGGGTTCCGGCTCCTCTGCCCACCCGTCGCCGCCCCCATGCCGCCCGAGATGCGCCCCGCCCGGCCCTTGCCCCGTTTCTTCGCCGTCAAGGCGTTGCCCCCTCTCTTCCTGGCTCTGGCGACCCCTGCCTTCGCTGGCACCCCTTCGGCGGGGCAGTTGCAGTCCCTGGAGACGGCCCTCAATAGTCCCGATGATGGAGCGCTCAACAGCCTGCTGCAGCCAGGCCCGGGCTTGGATCCAGGCCAAATCCGCGCTCGCCGCCTGACCTTGCGCCAACAATTTCCCAATGCCCGTTGGCAGGTGCTGCCCGCCTCGCCCATGCGCGATGGCCAACCCACGGTCACAGTGACGGTCAGCGGCACCCGGACCGCCGGCGGCGCCACCTACCGCCTCCAATCCGAACAACAGCTGGCCTTGACAAGTGATGGCCAGCACATCAACGGCCAGACCGTGCTACGGGAGCAGTCTCTCCTGCGCAGTGGCGAGCAATCACCCAGCATCACCGTTCAGATTCCTGATGTGGTACTCACCGGCCAGCGTTACGACGTCGACGTGATCTTTGACGAGCCACTTGATGGGGCCCTGCTCGCCGGGGGGCTGACACCGGTAAGCCCCGAGCAGGTCGCGACCCAATCCAGCCCCAACCTTGAGCTCACCACCCTGTGGGGCGGCGGCCTGTTCAAGTCGGTCCAGGCTCCCCTCAGCCCCGGCTCCCAGACCTGGGCCGTGCTGCTGGTCCATCCCAAGGGGGTGATCAGCGCCTCCAAGCTGGTGCGCGTCGTCTCGGATCGCCGCGCCCTGCAGCCCTAGTCGATGGCCGCTGCGGCACGGGTCTGGGTGGTGGATGACGATCCGGAACTGCGCCGCATGCTGGCCACCTACCTGGGTGACCTCGGCTATGAGGTGCGCACTCTCCAGGACGGGGCCCAGTTGCTGGCCCGCCTGCAGGGCCAACGGCCCGACCTGCTGGTCCTTGATCTGATGCTGCCCGGCGAAGACGGGCTCAGCCTGCTGCGGCGTCTGCGCGATGCCTGCGACACCCTGCCGGTATTGATGCTGACAGCCCGGGCCGATGGCGTCGATCGCATCATCGGTCTGGAGCAGGGCGCCGACGATTACCTCGCCAAGCCCTTCCTGCCCCGCGAGCTCAGCGCCCGCATCGAGGCGGTGCTGCGCCGCCGCAACCCCCTGCCCCTTGGCAGCCCCGAGGCCGCCGCCACCCAACCACTTTGCTTTGGCGATTGCCGCCTTGATCTGGCCAGCCGCCAGCTCGAACGGGACGGCGTCCCGGTGCCGATCACCAGTGGCGAGTTCGCCCTGCTGGCCAGCTTCGTCCAGCACCCCCATCGCCCCCTCTCGCGGGAACGCTTGATCGAGCTGGCCCGCGGCCCCAGCAGCGAGACCGACAGTCGCAGCATGGATGTGCAGATTTCGCGGTTGCGCAAGCTGATCGAACCCGACCCGGCCCGGCCCCGTTACGTGCAGACGGTCTGGGGGTATGGCTATGTCTTCGTGCCCGATGGCCAGCCCCGCACTGCCTGACATCACCCCTGATCTCCCCCCTGAGCTCCTTCCTGACGCCCCGCTGGCTGGCTGGCGGCGCCGGCTTGGCTATGGCGCCAGCACTGCAGGTTTCACGGCCCTGGCCCTGCTGCTGCTGCAACTGCTGCTGGCCCAGCGGCTGGAACAGCAGCAGCGCCGCCAGCTGGCCACCCAGGTGGGCGGCAGCGTTCTGCTGGCTGAACTGGGCCTCGAACGGTTCAGCCCGGTCGCCCTCGCCGATCTCAGCGGCATGCGCCTGGCGGTGGGGCCCCGCCCCCCGGGCGCCTCCAGCCCCGGCCAGCCGGCGCCCCTCGCCCTGCGCCTGCAAGCCGAAGCGCTTCGCAACGATCTCTGCCGCCGTTTGTCCCATTGCCCCCTGGTCTGGCCGACCCAGCCAGGACCCACCGGGCCAGGCGCCCCAACACGGAATCCCGGCCGCGGCGCTTGGGTCGAGATCCAATCACCCCTCGAAACGGTCTGGCTCTTCGCCCCCATCGCCCCCCGCCATGGCTGGCCCCCCGATCCCCAGTTGGCCTCCCTGGCCCTTGTGTCCGGTGGCTTGTCCAGCCTGCTGCTGTTTTTGGCCCTGGAGGTGCAGCGTCCCTTGCGGCGTTTGGAAGGGGCCCTGGCCAAAGTCGGGCTGGATTCGGATCTGCCCCAGCCCCCCTTGGTGGCCTCTGGCGGCACCGCGGCCGTGCGGCGCCTGACCCAGCGCTTCAACGCCATGTTGAACCGCATCGAAGCAACCAACCAGGAGCGGCGCACCATGCTCGCCGGCCTGGCCCACGACCTGCGCAGTCCCCTGACCCGCCTGCGGCTGCGTTTAGCGAGCAGCGGCCCCCTTGCCGCCGACGAACAGCGCCAGGCCGATGCCGATCTGGCGGCCCTGGAGCGCATTACCCGCCAGTTTCTGCAATTCATCGGGGCCGAATCCATGGAAGAACCTGTGCTGGTGCCCCTGGAGGCCCTGGTGGCCGAGGCCGCCAATGGCGTGGCAACGGTGCAGCTTGAGCTCGAACCGATGGGGCGCTGCGTGCAGCCGATTGCCCTGGCCCGCGCCATTGCCAACCTTCTCGATAACGCCGCAACCCATGGCCAGCCACCGCTGCGCCTGGTGCTGCGATCAATGGGGCAGGAGGGCTTTGCAATCGAGGTCTGGGATGCTGGCCCTGGCATTGCTGAGGCCGACTGGGAGCGGGCCCTGATGCCTTTCCAACGGCTCGATCCGGCCCGCTCGGGAGTGGGCCACAGCGGCCTGGGCATGGCAATCGCCGCGAGGGTCGCCCAAGCCCATGGCGGCAGCCTGGAACGCCTGGCGCCCGCCCGGGGCGGCTTCGCCGTGGTACTCAAGGGCCGCTCCCTGACGCGGCCTTGATGGAGGGGCCAGTCACATCTGGTCACACCTTGGCGCTGGCCAGTTGCAACTCAGTCCGATCTACTTCGCAGGATGGAGATGTAACCCAGGGCTTAGCCCTTCTCCCATGACCCTCCCTTCCCTTTGCCTGCGGCGCCCCGGTTCCCTGCGCCGCCTCGGCCTGGCCCTGGCCCTGGGCCTGGCCACCGGCGCCGCCCCCGCCCTGGCCCTGGCCCAGCCCGTCGCCCAACCGATACCCCAACCAACAAGCCAGCCCGGCGGCGCCCCCAGCGTTCAGGGGACCCGCCAACAGCGGCCCCAACGCCTCACCCCCGAACAGCGCCAGAAGATCTTCCCGGAGCAGCGCAGCCTCGCCGTTCAGGACCACCAGGCCCGCATCGCCATCCTCGAAAAGGGACGCCGCTGCCTGGCTGCCGCCGCCAATGCCGATGCCCTCAGCGATTGCATGCGTCAGGAACGCGAGGCGATGCAGAGCCAACGCACCCAGCACCTGACCAGCATGCGCGACCTGCTGCAGCGCAATGGCCTGCCGGTGCCCCAGTGGCGCCCGCTGCGCGGCAAGCCCGGCATGGGCATGCCTGGAGGCCCTGGCTACGGCGGGAGCAAGGGCACGCCCCAGGCCCTCTGAGGCCGGGGCTGCCTCCTAGACCGCTGGTCTGGAGGCAAACAGATTCAGACCCAGGCGCTCGGAGAGATATTGGGCGGTGAGCTGGCCCCGCACGCTGTTGCCGGCGTCATCCAAGGGCGGTGAGAAGGTGGCCAGCCCCCCCTTGCCGGGGATCACGGTGATCATGCCGCCGGACACACCGCTCTTGCCGGGCAGGCCGGTGTCGTAAAGCCAGTCCCCGGAGGTTTCATACAGACCGGCGGTGACCATCACCGCCAAGACGTGCTGACAGATCACCGGATCGACCACCTGAACGCCGCTAACAGGCTGCCGCCCGCCATTACCCAGGGTGGCGGCCATCAGGGCCAGGTCCCGCGTGGTGATGCTCAAGGAGCACTGGCGGGTGTAGAGGTCGGTAGAGATTTCGGGATCAAACCAGAGGCGCTCCTGGGCGCTCAGCAGGGTGGCGATACCCACATTGCTTTGGTTTGTAGCGCGTTCTGAGGCATAGACAGTCGAGTCAATCTCTAACGGCCGGCCGGCAAAACGGGAAAAGCCCGCCTCAATGAAGGCCCACTTCGCCTCGGCAGAATCCCCCGGCGCCAGGCTGGTGGCGGCGATCGCCCCCGCATTCACCATCGGATTGGAGAGGCCCTCGCCACTGCGCTCCACCGCCAGCACCGAATTAAACGGCAGGCCGGTGCTGTTCACCCCCAGTTTCTCTTTGGCCGCGTCCTCGCCGATCGCCTGGCAGATCAAAGCGAACAGAAAGGGCTTCGAGATGCTTTGGATGCTGAAGGGCTGCATGGCCTGCCCCGCTGCAAACAACTGGCCATCGCTGGCGGCGATGCAGATGCCGAAATGCTCCGGGTTGGCCGCCGCCAGGGCGGGAATGTAATCGGCGACCTCGCCATCACCCACGGCCGCAAAGCGTTGATGGGCCCCATCAACCAGTTGCTGCACCACGGACTGCGTGGGGAGATGGCCGGTTGAAACCCAGTCGGAGTTTGTTGGGGGCGGCGCTGGGTTCACGGGGATTTGGTGGCTGGAGAGGGGACTGGGGGGGGTAACCCTATCGGCAGGGCAGGGGTGGGCGGCTCTGGACCTGCTGGTCAAGGGTCTCGGCGTCGTCTGCATTTCCAGGACCTTGCCGAGGGCTATGGGTAAGTGGGCCTCCCCCACGGGCTGGCCTTAGGGGCGGAGGGTTGCGGCGGGGAGGGGGTCGCCCTGGAGGATGAGCAGCACGCGAGCCTGGACGTTCACATGGACGTGAACAAGGGGGCTTGCCGGTCTCAGCCTTGGTCTTTGGTCCCCGCCCCAGTGAGAGCAGCCGCGAAAGCCGCGGCGCGGAAGGCTTCATCGTTCCGCAGGCTGCGGGCCAGGGGGGTGAGCAGGAAGGTGGTGGATTCCTCCTGGCAAGCGAGCAGACCGCGCCGCACTAGGTCGTAAAAAATGGCTTTCGTCTCCTCCAGGTCCATGCCGAGGGAGTCCGCCACCTCGCGGGGCGTCGCGCCGCCGTTTTCAACCAGCACGAGCACCTCGAGGTCGTCAAAACTCAGGGTGTGGGCAAAGGGTTGGTCCATGGGTGGTGGCTAGCCCTACCGGGCGGTTGCTGATGAGTGCTACCAGCATGGAACCGCGGCCGCGGCTGGGAATGCTGAGCGTAAATATCCGAGAGGATGGACATGACCACACCTGAACCCCCACCTGGCCCCCCGCCTGTTGGCGCCCGTCCGCCAGGTCTGATCCAGCGGTACAGAGAGCAACTGCAGGCCCGCCATTACGCCCGCCGCACAGTGGACACCTACGAGCAATGGCTGCGGCGGTTTCTGAGGTTTCACCAGCTGCGCCATCCGCGGGAGATGGGTAGCGCGGAGGTGAATGCCTTCCTCACCCATCTGGCGGTGGAGGGTCAGGTTAGTGCCTCCACCCAGAACCAGGCCTTATCGGCGCTGCTGTTTCTGTATCGGGTGCTGCTGGAGCGGGATCTGGATCTAGAGGGGGTGGTGCGAGCCAGGCAGAAGCGACGGCTGCCCGTGGTGTTGACCCAGGGGGAGGTGCGGGCGGTGCTGGAACGGATGGACGGCGTGGAAGCGTTGGTGAGCGAAGTGTTGTACGGCAGTGGACTGCGATTGATGGAAGCGCTGCGGCTGCGGGTACAGGATCTGGATTTCGAGCGCCGAGAACTGACTGTGCGTGACGGAAAGGGCAGCAAGGATCGACGGACGATGCTTCCTTTAGGGGTAGGAGAGCGGTTGCGAGTGCAGCTACAGAAGGTGCGACGCTTGCACGAGAAAGACCTTGCTGAGGGGTACGGAAGTGTGCAACTACCCGGAGCGCTCCGCCGGAAATACCGGAATGCGGACAAGCAGTGGAACTGGCAGTGGGTGTTCCCCCAGCACCAGC
>JBBASD010000047.1:0-15341 GCA_040399485.1 Cyanobium sp.
CCCTGCCGCGCTCTGCTCCATGCGTCAGCTCAACTTTCTGTTGATTTTCAGTTTCGGCCTGGCGATGGTGATGTTCACCCTCGAGAACACTGAAGCCACCACGGTCCATTTCTTGCCGGGCTTCAATAGCACCCTGCCCCTTGCCGCCTTGCTGCTGCTAGTCGGAGGACTGGGGGCCACCGCTGCCTGGATCTACGCAGTCTGGAGTGGGGTGGTCAAAAAAGTCGAAACCCTGCAAAACGAAGGCGAGCGCGAAGCCCAGCAAGTGAGAATCCAAGAACTGGAGAATGACCTGCAGCGCTATCGCGCCACGGTGGACGCCCAACTTGGCCTGCTCCCGGCCGCTGGTCAAAGCACCGCAACGGCGGACTAATTGGTTTGACTGGTTAAGTTGACCGGCTGCCGTTACCTTGTAGCTACCGCAAGCCTGGAGTTGAGCCACCATTGGCAGAAGCGGGCGCCAGGCTGGCTATACGGTTGCTACAGGACGCCGCCGTGAAGGGGGAAATTGACCCCTGGGACGTGGACGTTATCGCTGTTGTCGATGGCTTCTTGGACCAATTGCACCAAAGGATCCAGGCCCCACGGATCGCGGCAATCAAGGGGGGTAGTTATGAGTTCGATCTAGCTGAAACCAGCGAGGCCTTCCTCGCGGCATCGGTGCTGGTGGCCCTGAAGGCAGAAGTGCTGGAGAGCAGCACCGTACCTCCCGAACCGTTGCTTGAGGAGGCCTTGGAGAGTGAGGACGACGGGACGGACTGGACCACAGGCCTGCTGGAATTTCCGCGGCGGCCCGAAAGGCACCTGAGCCGCAGGCCAGTCGCCCCTCCCCCCCTACAGCGACCGATCACCCTGGGCGAATTGATTCGCCAGCTTGAGGAAATCGCCGAAAGACTGGAATCAGAGCCGGCCAGGCCCCGCCAGAAGCAACGCAGCGGCCGTTACAGCGACAAGGCCGCCATTGCCCAAGTCACTGCCCTGGCCCATCGGGAAAAACTGCCGGAAACCACCGCAGCTCTTGGTTGCTTTATCCAATCCTGGCCTCTGGCCGAGCGAGGTCAATGGCTGGGATTTGACCAGCTGGTGGGAGCCTGGGAAGCGGAGCAAGACAAGGATCCTCTTGAGGACCTGGACCGGGACCGCGTAGGCGTGTTCTGGGCCCTACTGTTTCTTTGCGCCCAGGGAAAAGTTGATCTGCTCCAGGAGCAGGGATTGTTTGGCCCCCTAAACCTGAGGCGGGTCGAGCCGGCCGACTCCCGAGCCTGGTCACCGCTTGTGGAGGGGTCAGATGGTGGGCCGGCTATAGAAAGCCAGGCTGCCTGAAGGCCTTGCCTAAAGTCGAATCTCACTAATGAAGAGCCGAACGCCAATGAAGGCGATGATCCTGGCGGCTGGCAAGGGAACCCGGGTGCGGCCAATCACCCACACCACTCCCAAACCGATGATTCCTATCATGCAGAAACCAGTGATGGAATTTCTGCTGGAACTGCTTCGCCAGCATGGATTCAACCAGATCATGGTGAACGTCTCCCACCTCTCCGAGGAGATCGAAAACTATTTTCGTGATGGCCAACGCTTTGGCGTTCAGATTGCTTATAGCTTTGAAGGCCGTATTGAAGATGGCGAACTCATTGGTGATGCCCTTGGATCTGCAGGCGGTCTGAAGAGAATTCAGGATTTTCAACCCTTCTTCGATGACACCTTTGTCGTCCTTTGTGGCGACGCCCTTATCGACCTTGATCTTGGTGAAGCCGTTCGACGTCACAAGGAAAAGGGTGCCATGGCCAGCATGATCACGAAACGGGTCCCTCCGGATCAAGTCAGCAGTTATGGGGTCGTGGTGTCCGATCCTGATGGTCGGGTGCTGAGCTTTCAGGAAAAACCTAGCATCGAAGATGCCGCGAGCGACATGATCAACACAGGTATATATATTTTCGAACCAGAAGTATTTGATTTCATCCCCAGCGGCGAACCCTTTGACATCGGCTCTGAACTATTCCCCAAATTGGTAGAAGCCGGGGCACCCTTTTTTGCGTTACCCATGGAATTCGAGTGGGTCGACATCGGCAAGGTACCTGATTACTGGCAGGCTATCCGCAGCGTTCTGCAAGGAGATGTTCGTCAAGTGCAGGTGCCTGGAGTTGAAGTACGACCGGGCATCTTCGCTGGTCTTAATGTGGCAGCGAACTGGGACAAGATCAATGTTGATGGTCCGATCTATGTAGGTGGCATGACAAAAATCGAAGACGGAGCCACCATTATCGGCCCCGCCATGATTGGCCCTAGCTGCCATATCTGCGAAGGCGCTACTATTGATAATTCTATTATTTTTGACTACTCCAGAATCGGACCTGGTGTCAGACTTGTCGAGAAACTCGTTTATGGCCGCTACTGTGTAGATCGTAATGGCGACCACTTTGACCTCCAGGAAGCCTCTTTGGATTGGTTGATCACCGACGTTCGCAGACAGGATGTAGCCGCCCCTTCACCTCAGCAGAAAGCCCTGGCCGAATTATTGGGTACCGACATCGCCCTCAAGGCAAGTTGAGATCAGGCCAGGTCATCAATGCCGACTATGCCAGCCTGGCTAAGGATCTCTGGGATCCGTTCTTCGGCACGAACTGCCATTAAATGAACTCCCTGGGCCAGATGCCGATAGCGCTCGACCTGCTCGGCGGCGATTTTGACACCTTCTGCCCCAGGGTCCTGAGCCTCCTCCAAACGCGAGATCAGACCCTCAGGAATGCAGGCGCCTGGTACTACACGATTAATGAAGTGGGCGTTACGCGCAGACTTCAGCAAAAACACCCCCGCCAAAACCGGCAGGCCTAGGGGAGCCGTGATTTCTTCAACGAAGCGGCGCAAGGGCTGAGGATCCATCACCATCTGGGTTTGAATGAAACGCGCCCCTGCAGCATGCTTTTTGTTGACCCGGGACTTTAGTGCGCTCCAGCTAGCCGAATGGGGATCGGCCGCCCCGCCCGGAAACAGGGCAGTAGCCCCATCGGGAAGGGAACCCTTGACCGGATCCTCACCGGCATTGAACGCCTGCACCTGGCGCAGCAGACGGACCGCTTCAAGATCATTGACTGGACGAGCCTTAGGCTGATCACCACTGCGGACCGGATCCCCCGTCAGACACAACACATTGCGAATGCCGAGGGCATGGGCCCCAAGCAAGTCGGCCTGAAGAGCCAAGCGGTTGCGATCCCGGCAAGTCAACTGCAACACGGGCTCAATACCGACATCCAACAGGCGTCGACAAACGGCCAGGCTGCACATCCTCATCATGGCCCGGCTGCCATCGGTGACGTTTACAGCATGGACGCGACCGAGCAAGTGGGCTGCAGCCTCCAAGGTGCGCGACACATCCGCCCCTCGCGGCGGGGTCACCTCGGCGGTGATGGCGAATCCGCCACGGGCAAGAACGTCCTGTAACAACTGGAACGAAGCGTTGCAGCCCATCATGACGCCCAACCGTGCCTAAACTGTGATTAAGCTGCTGAGTATCCATGGCCCCCCACAGCAGAGAGGACAATCTCCGGGCTGGCTCAGCCAAAGTCCCAGGCATGATCAGGGGGGAGCATCAGACTGACGTAAAAGTAGATCAATGGGATGGGCGCCAAGACATCTCCGGCCGGGAACTTGAGATTATTGAACTGCTGGCCACCGGTCAGACCAATCAAGAAATCGCAAGCACTCTGATGATCAGCAAACGAACCGTCGACAACCATGTCAGCAATATCTTTACCAAAACCGGTGCAAAAAACAGAGTGGCTCTACTTAATTGGGCAATGGACAATGGAAAAATATGCCGCGATGGGTTCAATTGTTGCCATCTGAAACCTCCCCCTTCCCAGTTCTGATAAGGAAGGACGGTAACAGATCCCCAATCTCAGCCTGACTCCACTGCTGCAAAGGGTGTCGGGCTAAAGCTGCGTTACTTAATTGATGTCGACCCGTCAGTTCCTCGCCACACCAAGCAGGCATGTCGAGGATCCCATCGGGGTCGCTCAGTTCGACTTCAGCAACCACCAGCGGAGCATTGCTCTCGGCAAACACATCCAGAACCCAATCTCCACCTGGAAGATTGAGTCCATAGCGCTGTTTGCGCAACTGCTCGGGAGCAAGCTCCAGGAGTTCAAGGGCATCGCCATGGGGAATTGGGTATTCATATTCGAGGCGGACGAGAGCCGACGCCGAAGGTGCACCAGGGGGGATTGCCTTGAGGGTGAGCCAGGCTTGAGGTGCATTACCCGATTTCCCCTGGCTGGTTCGCACCCGCAGGGTGAGGCCATCTGCCTGGCGCACCAGGTAGCCCTGACGCAGCTCGACCTGCCAGAGACAGTGCTGCCGCCAGCCATCGCCGACGACAAGGAAACGTCGTTCGATTTCCAGAGGCATGTAACCAAGGGCGTAGGTAGAGTATCGGGCCTCAGGGCAGGGGGGTCGGAGCTTCCCCAGAGGCAGCTGGGGACTCCGAGTCCATCAAACTGCCGGCCCAATGCAGTTTGTGGGTCAAGGTGCGGTAATAGGAGGGGCTCTGCTCCAGTTGCAGAAAACGGGTGTGGTGCTGACTTTGTTGCAGGACGCAATGATCTCCGGGTTCTAGAACCCTGGCCTGGGCCCCATCCTTCCAGAGCCTGACGCGACGCCCGCCCTCCCCGAGGGGCCGCACCGTGAGGCGGGATCCAGGCGGAACGACAACGGCACGGCTGGAGAGACTCATCGGGCAGATGGGAATCACCACAATTGCCTCGATGCCGGGATGGAGAATCGGGCCACCGGCAGCCATGGCGTAGCCGGTCGAACCGGTGGGTGTGGCAATGATCAAGCCATCACCGCGATATTGATCAACGACTTCACCGTCGATCGCCAACTCAAGGCAGCAGGTGGGGGCCACATCCTCAAGGCAGGGCCGAAAGTAAAAGTCGTTGAGGGCCCCATGGACCCCATCGCTTTCTAGGCGGGCCTCCAGCATCATGCGACGGTCGATCGCGAAGCGATCTTCGCGTAAGCGGCGCCAAAGACCCGCGCTTCCGGCATCTCCATTGGGTCGCAGCAGGCGCCGATCATGGGTTAGGAAACCGAGGCTTCCGCCCACATTGAAACTGAGCAGGGGAACCCCCCAAGGGGCCAGGTGGCGAGCCGCCCCAAGAACGGTGCCATCTCCTCCAAACACAATGGCTAGCTGGGGTAACAGGGGAGTCTCGAGGGCTAGCAGTTCAGGCAGATCTTGGGAGGTCGGACCGGCTTGAGCTAGCACGACTTGTACATCTTCCCGGGCTAACTCATCAGCGCAACGTTGGGCCTCGGCCATGGCAAGTTCGCTGCCCTGGCGTGAGATCAACCAGAGTCTACGGAGCTCCATGGGGCGGCCTACTGGCTCAGGACTGCAGGAGGGCGTTCACCACCGCAAAAGATTGAATCGCTCCATATCCACCGTTTCGCGGTTGCGATAAAGAGAGAGCAAAATGGCGAGTCCAACCGCAGCCTCGGCAGCCGCCACGGTTATGACAAAAATGGCAAAGACCTGGCCACGCACCAGCTGGCCATCGAGATAGTTGGAAAAGGCCATCAAGTTGAGGTTGACCGCATTGAGCATGAGTTCGATGCTCATCAGCACTCTCACCGCATTGCGGCTGTTGATTAGCCCCCAGACGCCAATGCAGAAGAGAAAAGCGGCGACTGTGAGGTAGGCCTGGAGGGGAATGGCTTCGGCGGTCATGGTTAGCTCCGGAGGGGCGCTGAATCGGTTGGTTCAAGGAGTATGGGGCTACGCTCCTTTTCGATCAAAACCTGGTCGGCGGGTTCACCAGTGATGATGTCGGAGCTGAAGACATCGCGCCGGGCCAACACGATGGCACCAATCATGGCCATCAACAGCAGCACCGAAGCCAGTTCAAATGGAAGCAAATAGTCGCTGAAAAGGTGCTCGCCGATGCGGATCGTGGCGTCCTCCCCTACGGGGATGGGACCTGGCAAGGCCCAGGGAGTTGTAAAAGCCACTCTGATCAACAGCCCCAGTAAGCCGGCGCATACCGCACCGGAAAGCAATCGCCGCACGGCCATGCCGGGAATGGGGGCAAGGTTCTCCTTCTTGTTCACCAACATGATGGCGAAAAGAATCAGAACGTTGACCGCGCCAACGTATACTAAAACCTGGGCAGCGGCGACGAAACTGGCATTGAGCAGTAAATAGAGGCCAGCTACCGAAAGAAAGACACCAGCCAACAGAAAGGCGGAATAAACAATATTGGGCAACAACACCACCGCCAAGGAGCCGAGCACCAAGGTGGATGAAAGAATAACGAAGCAGACTAGCTGCGTGGTAGAAGCGACAGTCATCAGGAAGGCTCGGAGGCTTCGGTGGCAATCACCTGTGCAGGAAGTCTGCCTGCCCGGGGAGCCGTCGGCGAGACCCCATGGGGATCCATGACACCCTGGGGAAGGTAGGCCAACTCCTTGAGGGCGAAGACCGCGGGATCGGACGTGACGCTGGTGGGCAGGCGACCGAGGGCGACATTGTCGTAATTAAGACTATGACGATCGTAAGCCGCCAATTCATATTCTTCAGTCATCGAGAGACAGTTGGTGGGGCAATATTCAACGCAGTTACCACAAAAGATACAAACACCAAAATCGATCGAATAGTTTCTAAGTTCCTTTTTCTTTGTGGCCTTATTCATCACCCAGTCGACCACGGGCAAATTGATAGGACAGACTCGAACACAAACCTCGCAGGCAATGCACTTGTCAAATTCATAGTGGATGCGGCCACGGTAACGTTCAGAAGGAATCAACTTTTCATAAGGGTATTGCACCGTTACTGGGCGGCGGCTCAGGTGATCAAAAGTCACTCCAAGACCTTGGGTGATGTACTTGGCCGCACCAACGGCATCGCGGGTGTAATCACTAACTTTGCTGAGAAAACCGAACATGGCAGGGCAGAACGGAGGATTGGAGAAAAACGATCAGATCATGATGGCCGAGCCGCGGGCCAGTCGGGGCTTCAACCGCCGAAGACGGAGGGGAAAGCCAGTTTGAGGGCAGCGGTAATCAGAAGATTCACCAGGGCGATGGGAAGCAGGAACTTCCAACCCAGATCCAAAAGCTGGTCGATGCGGACACGGGGCACCGTCCAACGCAACAGGATGGCGAAAAACACCAGCAGATAGGCCTTGAGGATCGTCATGACGATGCCAACAGCGCCAGTAATCAATTGGACCAGGGGGGCATCCACCGATTGACCCAGCAAGCCCGCAAGCCATTCGACCGGCACCGGAAAACCCCAGCCGCCGAGGTAGAGAACCGAAACCAGCAGGGCCGAGAGGACAAGATTGATGTAACTGCCCAAGTAAAACAGAGCGAATTTCATGCCGGCGTACTCGGTCTGGTAGCCCGCCACCAATTCTTCTTCTGCTTCAGGAAGGTCAAAGGGCAGCCGCTCACATTCGGCCAGGGCACAGATCCAAAAAATCACAAAACCAATCGGCTGGCGCCAGATATTCCAGCTGAGGATGCCAGCTCCAGTCTGTTGGTTGACGATGTCAACGGTGCTGAGCGAATTGCTCATCATCACGATGGCCAGCACCGCCAGCGCCAGGGGAATCTCATAACTGATCGACTGGGCAGCGGCCCTGAGACCTCCGAGCAAAGAATACTTGTTGTTACTGGCATAGCCGCTCATCAACAGGCCGATCGGCTGGATACTGCTGAGGGCAATCCAGAGGAAAATACCGACCCCCACATTGCTGATCAACAGGTTCTGGCCAAAGGGAACCACCAGCCAGGAAAGGATCACCGGCACCAGGACCAACACCGGACCCAAAGTGAACAGCAGGCCGTCAGCCCGAGCAGGAATGATGTCCTCTTTGAAAAGCAACTTGAGGCCATCGGCCATGGGCTGCAGCAGCCCCAGGGCACCGGCGTACTCCGGTCCGATGCGCTGCTGGGCAGCGGCAGATATTTTGCGCTCCAGCCAAACGTTGACCAACACCCCGACAACGGCTGCAACAAGCACCAGGAGCATGGGGAGGGGAAGCCAAAGCAAGCGGGCCAGGCCAGGGCCCAACCCCAGCCCGCCGAGGGCCTCAATGAAACTGCTCTGGAGATCAAGACCCATGGAGGGGAGTCCCTCAGTCACAACCGTGTTCGCAAGCATCGTGGCAACTCCTGGTGGATCTGGGGGAATCCGCTGGGGACCTTAGGTCGCGGCGGGACGTTGCTCAAGGGGGACCCAAACCCGCTCGACCGAGCCGGTGTAGATCTGACTTGGACGATAGATACGATTTGCCCCGAGCTGCTCGCGCCAGTGGGCCAACCAGCCAGCGGTGCGAGCGATGGCGAAGATTGGCGTAAAGAGGTCGCGGGGGATGCCGAGCTTGCGGTACACCAGTCCGGAATAGAAGTCGACGTTGGGGAAGATGCCCTTGGGGCCCAGCCGATCAGCGGCCACGGTCTCCAGGCGACGAGCCACGTCATACATACTGTCGTAGCCGAAACGCTGGAACAATTCTTCGGCAAGCCCCTGCAGGATGACGGCCCGGGGATCCTTGACGCGATATTCGCGGTGTCCGAAGCCCATGATTTTCTGCTTCTGGGCGATGGCCCGATCCAGCCAGGAGTCCACCTCCTCCACAGAACCGATTTGATCAAGCATATCCAGCACATCTTCGTTGGCGCCCCCATGTAAAGGGCCCGCGAGGGTGCCTACCGCCGAGGCCACCACCGCATAGGGGTCGGTGAGGGTGCTGGCGGTAACCCTGGCGCTGAAAGTGCTGGCGTTGAGGCTGTGTTCGGCGTGGAGTATCAGGCAAGCGTCAAAGATACGGGCCTCCATTGGGTCCGGTTCCCTCTCGGTGAGCATGTACAGAAAATTGGCGCCATAGGGCAGATCGTCGCGGGGCTGGATCGGATCCTGGCCTTTGCGAATCAATTGAAAGGCCGCCACCATGGTGGGAATCTTGGCTATCAGCCGCACCACCGCATCGACGATGTACTGCGGGTCGTAGAGGGCACGGCGCGAATAGAAGAGTCCCAGGGAGGCGGCACTGGCCTGGAGTGCATCCATCGGATGGCCCGAAGCCGGGAAGCATTTCATCATGTCCCTGATGCGGAAGCTGACCCGCCGGTGCATCTGGACATCGTGTTCAAAATCCCGCAACTGAAAAATGGTCGGCAGCTCACCCCAGATCAGGAGATAGGCCGTTTCGAGAAAGCTGCTGTTCTGAGCCAGCTGCTCAAGGGGGTAGCCCCGGTAGGTGAGCAAGCCCCGATTGCCGTCGATCGAACATATGGCCGACTGGGTGGCTGGCACCCCCTCCAGCCCAGGCCGAAAAGGGGGCGGGGCGGCTGCGGTCGGGCTGGCCTGGGCGCCGCCATTATCAGGAGCGTCGCCGCTGGTCTTGGCCGCCATGACTGTGGTTGGAAGTGACGTCGAACCTAGTTGTCAGGAGGGGATCTTGCCGTAGTGCAGGCTGCCGAGAGGGGCCAAATCAATCGGCCAGCAGGATGCGGGGCCGCAGCAGCAGGCTCAACTGCCCCTTCCAGGGGCCGCCGGGCTCCCGCAGGGGATCAAGGGTCAAAAGCAACAGGCCCGCCTTGCGTAGGGCAATCGAGCCGGGGCGAGCTCCCAGGAGCTGGGCGGCCAGCAAGCCCAGGTCGGGCTCATGGCCAACCAGTCCAATGCGGCCGCCGGTGGACAACGAAAGGGACCCCAGACAAGCGGCAAGCCAACCAGGGGCATCCCCCCCGGGCTCCAAGGCCGCAGCGGCTTGCCAACTCGGCGCCAGCCCTACCGCCACGGCAATCTCCGCGGTCTGACGGGCCCGCGTCAGGGGGCTGCTGAACAGAATCTGTACATCCAGGTCTAGGGAGCGGGCCCGACTCAGAACAGTTTCAGTCCGCAATCGGCCTTCGGCAGTGAGGTTACGGGCGCTGTCGTCGAGCCCAACTCGCCGCTCTTCGGCAATGCCGTGGCGAAGCAGTAGCAGCTCAATTCCTGCCATGGTCCCTCCCAGGCCGGCCGGCCGACTGAAGCTCCAACTGTCCATGAACCCGCATCGCTCCATCCTGCGGCTCAAGGGCCAGGGCCATCCCCTGGACAGCCCCCTCCAAGGGTTCCCCACCAAGCATGGCCAGCAGGCGCCAAGGCTGCAAGTCCCGCAGCAGTTGGCGGGCTGGACTGGCAGCCAAGGCCCATTGCAGTGGCGCCTGTTCAGCCATCAGTCCCTGCAGCTGGCGGGCCCGCAGGGAATGGGGGCGGCCCCGACCGAACTCCCTGAGCCTGTCGATGCTGCCCCCCCACCAGGCCAGCCCCTGGTCCTGCAGGCGCCAGCCTGCTACGGAAGCCACTAACTGATCAGGACCATCGTTGGCGCGGCGAGGGCGGGCATTGGTGCCCTCAAGCCGGGTCCAGACCGTGGCCATCTGATCGTTGATCTCAAGCGGCGCTTCCACCCACCCCTGGGCAGCCAGGGGAGCTTCCAAAGCCGTGGCGGCAGGCTGGTCGGCGGGGGTTCCGAGCAACCAGTTTCCGTCCAGATCAGCCAGGAGCAATGGGCCCTCGGCCCTTTCAAACACAAGGCCCGGCAGGGGCCCGCTGTCGACGGCAAAAGCCATGGCACGGGCCAGCAGGGGCTTCAAGGCAGGCAAGCTTTGCAGGGCGGCTGATTGACGCAGAAGCAGCAGGGACGAGGGTTCTTGGTCGAGGCCCGCCAACAAGGCCGCCGCCTGGGCTGCGTCAAACGCGTTCTCAGCAACACGCTCGGGAGGCAACACCTGGGGATCCAACAGGCCCTCAAGGCGCAGGGACCGCCCTTCCGGCCGCAGGGCCGCCAACAGGTGGGTCGGGGGGCCTGCGCCAGGACTCTGTTCCGGCAGGGAGGGCCCCGAGAGGCCGAACCCAGCGGCGGTAGGACGGGCCACCAGCAGGGCCACCCCTTCGCCCAGCCGGGCCAGTCCATCCCGGAACCACGGCTGGGCGGCCTGGTTGAGATCATCAATCTGGGAGACGTCGAGGGCCTCTTCGAGCACCCCGCGTCCCGAGGCGATCAACAGCAGGTCGTCATCCACCAAAGCCGTGGCGAGGGGCATCGCCACCTGACCGCGCAGGGCACCGCGACCACTGATCACCCCCATGCCCCGATAGCTCGTGACCTGCAGATCGGTGCCCGCCAGGCTGCGGGTTTGCCAGAAACGCTGGACAAAGTGGCGGGCCCCATCGGGGTCGCGGCTGCGCAGGGCCAGCAGCCAGCCGGGCCCGGAGGTCGCCGCATGGGTATCCAGCAGGGCCATGCCGATTTCCGGAGCCAGCCAACTGGCCAGTTCGCCCTGATAGTCGAGCCCTGCGGCCGCGAAAGCACCATCGCGCAACCGCACCAGCGCATCACCGGCACCCCGCCGCTGACGCGGCGGGGCCAGGGCCCGGGCATAGGCCACAGGCTCCTCGGCATCGGTCATCAGGTAAAAGCTGAACGGGGCCTGCCGGGGCACGAAACGGGCGGCGCGAGGCAAGGCCAGGGCCTGGTGCTGGAGCCGCAGGGGACTGCGCTGCCACACCAGCCACCATCCCGCCGCGGCCAGACTGAGCAGGAGAAGAATCCCCGTCAGCAGCACCGCCAGGAACGCCCGGCCCTTCATAAGGTCCCATCCGAAGACATGGGCCCATCTTCCGCCACCCTCTTCCCAGCCAGCATGGATTCCGCGCCAGTCCCCGCCAGCACCCTGCCAACGCCCAAGGTCCTCCAGGCCCGGGTGCTGCAACAACGCCTCCTGGCGGGGGAGGACCTGCAACTGGTAGACGTGCGCGAGGACGAGGAACTGGTGCTCGCCCAAGTGGCCCATCCCGTGATTCACCTGCCCCTGAGCCGCTCGCAGGAGTGGCTGGGGGGGATCGACACCCTGCTGGACGCCCAACGGCCCGTGGCTGTTCTCTGCCATGCGGGAGTGCGCAGCTGGCATTTCGGTTGCTGGCTGTTGCAGGAGCGGGGCTTTCGGGAGGTTTGGAACCTGGTGGGGGGAATCGACGCCTGGAGTGTGGAGGTGGATCCCGCAGTGCCGCGCTACTAGCTCGCCAATTCAGCCCCGGCAGGCCGCCCCAGGATGAGGTTCCAGCCCCTACGATCATCAAAGTAGTCAAATTGCCCGATTGGAGAGCCTGCCGCGCCGTCAACAGGAGGTGCTGCAGGCAACCGTGCGGCATTACGTCGACACTGTCGAACCCGTTGGCAGCCATACCCTCGTGCGACGTTTCGGCTTTGCAGCCAGTCCGGCGACCGTGCGTTCAGCCATGGGCGCCCTGGAGCAGAAGGGCCTGCTGACCCAACCCCATACGTCAGCGGGCCGCATCCCGAGCCAACTGGGCTACCGCCATTATGTTGATAAGTTGTTGCCCCAACCCGGGGCTACGGCGCGCCAGCTGGAAAGCGAACTGCTGGGGGTGAGTCTGCAGTGGGCTGCCTTCGACGACCTGATGCTGCATCTGGCCCGGCGACTGGCCGACCTCACTGGGTTGCTCAGCCTGATCAGTCGGCCCCAGGCCCAAGGCCCCAGCTTGCTGGAGATCCGTCTGGTGCCGAACGCCGATCGGCTCTTGGTGTTCCTGGTGCAAGGAGCCACCCTGACCACCAGCCTCAACCTGCGGCTGCCTGCCGTTGGCCCTGATGACCTGGCGATTCTCGAGCGCTGGACCAATGACCAACTGCGCCGCCAGCCCGAGGGACGGATCGCCTGGAAGCAACTGCCGCGGGAGCTGCAACGCTGCGGGGACCCATTGCGCCAGGCGCTAGACAGCCACGGCAAGGCACCCCACGAACTCGATGGTCTGGTGGCGGTGGGCCTGGGCGGTCTGCTATCGCAACCTGAATTCAGCCGTACCGCCAGCCTGTTGCCCCTGGTTCAACTGGTGGAAAACCACCCTGAAGCGGTGCTGCAACCATGCCGCAAGCAACCGCAAGAATCAATCTGGATCGGCAGCGAGCATCCCCACGGAGCCCTGGGTGAATGCGCCGTGGTGCAGGCGGTGTATTGCGCCGCCGATGGTGCCCGGGGCCAGGTGGCCCTGGTGGGCCCGATGCGCATGGCCTATGCCACCGCCAGGGCAGCGGTGCAATCGGTGGCCAACATCCTGCAACGGCTGTTGAGCTGAAGGCGAAAGGCATGACCTATTGCGTTGGCTTCCTGCTCGAGAGCGGATTGGTGTTCGTCTCCGATTGCCGCACAAATGCCGGGGTGGATTACATCTCCAGCTACAGCAAACTCCATGTGTTCCAACCAGCTCCGGATCGGCTGTTCGTACTGATGGCTGCGGGCAACCTCGGCACCACCCAGGCGGTGCTGAACCGGATCCGCCGGGATCTGGACCGCGATGACGCCGTAGCGACAGCCACGACGGTGAGCGCCGCGAACAACGGCCCCGAAGCTACGCCTGGATCTGCGGGGCCTTGCCCTGCCGGCCCAGCGGACGAGGGCCATGATCTGTTCACGGCCCGCTACCTGTTCGAGGCGGCCGACTACGTCGGCCGCCTCAGTGTGGCAGTGCAGCGGACCTTCTCCACGCCCCTGCGGCAGGCCGGTGCCAGCGGCGAAGCCAGCTTCATCCTGGGGGGCCAGATCGCCGGCCAGCCCCATGGCCTCTACCTGATCTATCCGCAGGGCAACGCGATCATGGCCACGCCAGAAACCCCCTTCCTGCAGATCGGCGAAAGCAAATATGGCAAGCCCCCCCTCGATTACGTGGGCCACACGCGCCTGTCGCTCGAGGATGCGGCACGTCTCTGCCTGGTGTCGCAGATCGTTACGCGCCGCTCCAATCTCACCGTGGGCCCGCCATTCGAGATCGCCCTGGTGCCCGCCGATGAGCTGCGGGTTTCCCGCCGCCTCAAGCTGGACAAGGACCACAGCCAGGTGACCCGCTCAATGGAGATCTGGGCACGCAGCATGCAGGAGACCCTCAGCAAGCTGCCTCGGTTTCAGTGGGAAGAGGCCCCACTCTGAAAGCATGCGCCTTGAGCGGGGCCAGGGGGAAGCCCAATCTCACCCCCCCATGCGATCTCCCAGCTTGTCGGCCACCGTATTGACATCCTTGTCGCCGCGGCCAGAGAGGTTCAAGACCACTTCGCTGCCGGGGGCCAGGGTGGGACAGAGCGTCTCCAGCCAAGCGAAGGCGTGGGCCGTCTCCAGGGCGGGGATGATGCCCTCGAGGCGACAGAGGAGCTGCAGGGCCTCCAGGGCTTCGGCGTCGGTGACGGCGGCGTACTCGGCCCGGTTGATGGACTTGAGGTAGCTGTGCTCCGGGCCGACGCCGGGGTAATCGAGACCGGCACTGATGGAATGGGCCTCCTGCACCTGGCCCTCCTCGTCCTGGAGCAGCAAACTCATGGCGCCATGCAGCACCCCCACCCGGCCCTCGGTGATCGTGGCGGCGTGGCGGCCGCTGGCCACGCCCTCGCCGGCGGCCTCGACGCCTATCAGGCGCACGGAAGTGTCTTCAACGAATTCATGGAACAGGCCCATGGCGTTGGAGCCGCCACCAACGCAGGCCACCAGCACATCGGGCAGGCGGCCGAAGGACTCAAGGCACTGCTGTTTGGCCTCCTTACCGATGACGGCGTGGAAATCGCGCACCAGCATCGGGTAGGGGTGGGGGCCGGCCACCGAGCCCAGGATGTAGTGGGTGGTCTCGACGTTGGTGACCCAATCGCGGATCGCCTCGCTGGTGGCATCCTTGAGGGTGGCGGTGCCGGCCGTTACGGGCTGGACCGTGGCCCCCAGCAGGCGCATGCGGAACACATTGAGGGCCTGGCGGCGCATGTCCTCGGCACCCATGTAGATGACGCACTCCAGCCCGAAGCGGGCGCACACCGTGGCAGTGGCGACGCCATGCTGGCCGGCGCCAGTTTCGGCGATGATGCGTTTCTTACCCATACGCAGGGCCAGCAGGCCCTGGCCCAGGGCGTTGTTGATCTTGTGGGCGCCGGTGTGGTTTAGGTCTTCGCGCTTCAGCCAGATGCGGGGGCCACCTTCGGGACGGCGGTAGTGCTCGCTAAGCCGTTCGGCCTCGTAGAGCGGACTGGGCCGGCCCACATAGGTGCGCAACAGGTGGTCGAGGCGACTGGTGAAAGCCGGATCGGCCCAGGCCTGGGCGGCGGCCACCTCAAGCTCGGCCAGGGCCGGCATCAGGGTTTCGGGCACGTACTGGCCGCCGTAGGGCCCAAAACGGCCCAAGGGGTTGGGACGAACCGCCACCTGGAGGGCTGCCGCATCGGGGAGCGAGGCGCCAGCGCCGGCAGCTGTGCTCGCTTGGGGGAAGGTGCTGGTCACCGGCGGCGGGGCAAACA
>JBBASD010000048.1:0-5455 GCA_040399485.1 Cyanobium sp.
CGGCTGCCGTGGCCGCCCTGCGGCGCCTGGGCCTGCAGGTGGTGATGCTCAGCGGTGACGCCCGCCGCACAGCCGAGGTGGTGGCCGCCCAGGTGGGGATTGAGCGCGTCATCGCCGAAGTGCGCCCCGCAGACAAAGCTGCGGTTGTGATGCGACTGCAGCAGCAGGGGGAGGGTCCGGTGGCGATGGTGGGGGACGGC
Source organism: Cyanobium sp. (assembly GCA_040399485.1). Lineage (GTDB taxonomy): Bacteria > Cyanobacteriota > Cyanobacteriia > PCC-6307 > Cyanobiaceae > Cyanobium. The sequence goes on from JBBASD010000048.1 coordinate 201, forward strand.
ATCAACGATGCGCCGGCCCTGGCCCAGGCCGATGTCGGCATCGCCATGGGCACCGGCACCGCCGTGGCGATCGCCGCCAGCGACATCACCTTGATTTCGGGCAACCTGGCGGGGGTGGCAGCGGCGATCGAGCTCAGTCGCCAGACGATGGCCAATATCCGCCAGAACCTGTTTTTTGCCTTCGCCTATAACGTCGCTGGCATTCCGATCGCCGCCGGAGTGTTGTTCCCCTTCACCGGCTGGTTGCTGAACCCGATGATCGCTGGCGCCGCCATGGCTTTCAGCTCGGTTTCGGTGCTGACCAATGCCCTGCGCCTGCGCCGTTACCGCCCAACCCCATTGCGGCCTGCAAGCCGATGAACCACGCCAATTTTGCCATGGCCGCCGCCCCTCTCTGGCGCACGATCGAGCAACCCCCGGCCCTGAAGCTGCTGGTGGTCGCGCTGGGGCTGGCCTTCATCGTTGGCGAGCTTTGGTGGTTCCTTGGCCACCATGGCCCCGGGGTGGCGGCCCGCCAAGGAGCGGAGGGCCGGCAGCAAGTGACCATCACCGTTGACGGCGGCTACGATCCAGCCCGGATCCGGGTGATGGCGGGCCAGCCCTTGCGCTTGACTTTCCACAGGACTGATCCGAGCAGTTGCGTGGCCCAGGTGATCTTTCCCGATTTCCAGCGGAGCCTGGATCTGCCCCTGGAGGAGTCCACCAGCATTGATTTACTGCCGGCAAAACCGGGGCTCTATCCCTTCCACTGCGGCATGAACATGGTGCGGGGCGTACTGGAAGTGGTGGCCGCCTAGCCCTTGGTTAGTCCTTACTATCACTTGGCGACGGGAGATTGCAGCTCACGGCGTAACAGGAAATAGAGATGTTGGGGATCTTTGTAGTGTTGGGGCAGCGAATGGTGCAAGGTGGTGAGCCGATGCCAGCAGACACTGCGCTGGATCGCCGCCATTGATTTGTCCTCGCGAATCAAGATCCGCAGCGCTTTGCAGTACATGGGATAACTGGCTTCAAGCTCTCCGATCGTCAATTGGCTGGTGCAGGTGGTCTGGCTCATGGCCGTAAGCATCTTTGATGCCCCCCCAATCTCAACCCTCGGCCCCCTAAGGCGATGCCCCCATTTGGGGGCAAAGGGTCGGTTTCAGGTGGGGGTGTGGCTGACTGCGTAGCGGGTATGCAGCAGGGTGCTCGCCCCTGGTTCAACCACCAGCTTGCGGTCACCACTGATCAGGGCCTGGCGCGGGCCGGTCCAGGGCTCCAGGCAGACCATCGGCCGGGGGGGCTCGGTCCAGATCACCACCAAATCGAGGGGGTGGCTGAGCTGCAACTCCAGGGTGCGGCCTGCGGCCCCATCCACCAGGCGCACTGGCCCAGACGGCCGCACCAACAGATCGATGCCCGCTGCCATAGCCTCGATCTGACCGGCCGTGGCGGCCTCGGCCATGGTCAGGTGGTTGAGGCAGCTGTCGGGAAGGCCTTCAAAGCGCACGCCGTCGAGGCTGGAAATGTTGAAGTAGGGGTGCAGGCCAAAGCTGAAGGGCATCGGCTGATCGCCCCGGTTCTCGATCCGGGTGCTGATGTCCAGGGCCCCGGCGGCCAGCCCCAGCTCCATGGTCAGGCGAAAGGGGAATGGATAGGCCGCCAGGGTTTGGGGGGTGTCCGTGAGCTCGAGCACCAGGCCGCCACCATTTGCGGGGGGCTGGAGCCGCCAGGGCATTTGGCGAGCAAAACCGTGCTGGCCCAGGCTGAAGTCACCCTGGGGCAGGGGCAGGCGGTTGTCTGGCAAGCCACCGGTAATCGGAAACAACACCGGGAAGCCCCCCCGCACCGACTGGCTGGGATCAAGAAACCGGGCTTCATCGAGATAAACCAGCTCGTGGCCGCCACTGCGCCAGCCGCTGATCAGGCCGCCCCGCTCGGGCACCACCCGCAGCAGATCACCGCTGGCAGGATCGCTGAACTCCCAATGGGGATAGGGGGTTTGACGCTGCTGGAGAGCCATGGGTAAGGGGTAATGGGGGGGGGGGGTGTCAGGGGGGGCTAGGCGACCTGAATCGCGCATCAGTCGTCGTAGACCCGGCAGTTGACGTCGGAGGGGTTGAGATCACAGAACACCTCGAAAGGGGAAGGGGCATCGGCCTCTTCGGGGTGACGCAGCTGAAACTCCTCCAGTTCCTTGATCTGCTGCTCGATCTTGCGGGCGATGGCCTGGTCGTTATTGCTTTGGGCTGCGGCAAGCGATTGGTGGTAGGCATCCAGCTGGTCTGCAATCGAAGCCATGGCACACCCCCCGATCGGGGGCTTGGATCAGCGGCGCGAATTTAGTCCTCAGGGGGCGCAGCAAGCCGCTCCGTATTTGTACTTATCTTCTCGCCCCGGCTCCCAGCTCGGGTGGTTAGCCCTTCAGGGTGGGGCGGTCCTCTAGATGGATTCCATGGCCGACGCTCCCTATCTCGTGGCCCTGGCGCTGGTGGAAATCCAGGGTCAGCGGGCCCTGCCATTGAACGGAAAGTCCCAGACGGCAGCCGCCCTGGAAGCCGCCGATCCTGGCGATGATGGCCGCACCCTGGCCCTTGAACTGCTGCTGCGCCTGTGGCAACGCAGTGATGCAGGCGCACTGCAACGGATCGCTGGCGAGGAGAGTTTGCTGTTGCTGGAGATCCCGATGGAGATTATGAGTGAAAAGTTGCCGGTCATCAAGGCCAACTGGTTGGCGGGAGGGGAGACGGCGAAGTTGCTGGCCAGTCTTGCCGGACTATCCCTGAGGGCATGGCGAATCACGATCGCCAAATACGAACCGATCAGCTTTCATTCCTGGCCTTGAGCAATCCTGACCTAGGCAAGATCAGATAGGGACTGGCAAACCTGGATATCGACCCGGCTGAGACGCTGCAGGATTAACTGATAGTCATGGTCCCTCAGCTCGCCATCCTCACCCCAATCCAGGCATGTGCGGCCAAGGCACGATTGCCCCGCGCATTCGTCAATTTGTTTCGGCTGAATGGTGCGTGGCATGGAGCCCCTTCCCTTCGGTTTCGGCTTCGCCTTACAAGCTAGGAAGCCTCCTTGGCCTATCCCTGTCCCCATCTGGGGGCAATCCAGGATCGGATCCCCGCGGGTTGACACGACAGCGCAGCAAGGCAAGCAAGTCTGATCCGCCCGCAGTGCCCCACCCTCGCTGAACCAATTAGCCTGAAATCACCCTTCCCGCAGGGCCCCATGCTCACCCTGCCCCGCTCGCTCAGCCTCACCCCAGATCAGTTCGCTGCAGTCTGTGCCGCCAACCCTGAGGCGGTGCTGGAGCTTGATGCCGATGGCTACATCATCGAGAAGACCCCCACTGGCGGCAGTACCAGCACCCGCAATACGCGCCTGTTGATGCGTCTCCAGCTCTGGGCTGATCGCCAGGGTGGTTGGAAGGTGTTTGACAGCTCTGGTGGCTTCCTGCTCCACGATGACTCGGTGCGCAGCCCCGACGCCAGCCTGGTGCGATTGGAGCACTGGCAGGCCTTGAGCGAAGCCGAGCGCGATGGCTTCCCGCCCCTCTGCCCCGATTTGGTGGTGGAGCTGGCCAGCCCGTCGGATCAACCGGAGGCATTGCGGCTGAAGATGGCGGCGTACATCAGCAATGGAGCCCAACTCGGCTGGTTGCTGCTGCCGCGTCAGCGAAGCGTGGAGATCTGGAGTGCGGACCCCACCACTCGGGCGCCTCGCTTCACTGCCCTGGGTGATGCCTCCCGGCTGGAGGCGGCTGGGGAGTTTCCCGGCTTGGTGATCGATCTTGAGGAGATCTGGGCTGGTTGAGCAACCGGGATATCTGATGCTGGGCACCTCCCCGCCAGCTCTGCGCCAGTACCCCCGCGGGGACTGTGGGCACCATGCCCCTTTTCGAGGGACCCCCTCCTCCAGAACCAGAGCACGAGCATCGACGGCATTGAGCCAACCCGAAAGACTCATCCCATGGCGATCAGCGGCATTGGATGCAGCCGCCACTCAGTCGTTGATGCGTGGTCAGCAGGAGCGCAAAAACCGCGAACGCCTCCTCAACGATAATGTGATAAGGACGTTCCTCGAGAAGCTGACGGCAGCTCCGAGCCAGCTGCGGGCCTGAAAGGCACCGATCAGCCGAATTCAGCAGGAAATCAGCTCTGCCCTGAGGAAAACTCGACCTACGAGATGGTTTTTCTGCAAACACCTAATTGTAGTAGATAGACCTCGACTTTCTATGTTAAAGCCTTTGGATACGCTACTCCTCATCCCATGACTAGCTTACTCAAATCATGCTGGTATCACAGCCATTACCATTAACGATCTCTTGTCGCGACGCACATTATGGAAAGTTGAGAATCATCTTTATCGGGGTCTATCCCAGACGCACGCTGAACCATCCTCACGAAAGCAGTGTTTGTGCCTCGGACACCCTTGAAGACATCTGCTTTGGCAACATGTCCGTGGGGATAAAGCTTAACATTGAAACCCATAGGCTCAAGAACATTTAAATACATCTCGCGCGTTATGCCATCTCCAAGAAACCGATTATGTATCTCTGTCTTGCGGCGACAAGCCTGCTGTGAAAATGAACGATATTTCCATGATCGTCGCGGTTGGTTATTAACTCTTGCGAATGGGATAAATGATCGCAGATGTCTAAGAAAGCTTCCAAGTATGTTGAATTGATGATCATGCTTGAGAGGATCTTCATCAGTAACTAAAAGGCCTCCAGGCTTGACCAAGCGTGCCGCCTCCGCAAGAACAGCTGCCATATCATCAACATGATGAAGAGTTGCATTCGCAGTCACCAGATCTGCAAAACCAGACACGAGTGGTGTGTTATGAACGTCAGACAGCAATGGAGTATAGCCAAGATCACGGGCATTAAGCAGTGCGCCTTCGCTAATATCGACACCTATAAGAAGTTTCGGGTGACCATCCACACAACGAAACAGATTGCCAGGTCCACAACCTAAATCAACGACCACTTTGTCATCCCAGCTACCCGTTGCGGCACGCCATCTCTCACCGATTCGAGAGCGCTGGTTCTCAGACTCGAAATACTTGGGACCCCACTTTGGATGAGAAAAGAAGAAAGAATTCGCCTCCATTCCTGGAGTCTTCGATGCAATTGACACAACAAAGATGCCATCCAAACTGTGCTCAAGAATCGTTTCTGGCTTCAGGTATTGCAAAAGTTGACTGCTATCTTCAATTGACATCAATACATGGAAAGCTTAGGGCAGTTTAGTTTACCGAAACAG
>JBBASD010000048.1:5555-15253 GCA_040399485.1 Cyanobium sp.
CATCGGCTTTGCCAGTCGGCGGCGCAGGCGGCGGCTCCAGGTCAGGGCGGCAGCTGCCCCGGCGATCGGTATGGGGCCAGGTGCGGCGGGAACCGAAAGGGTCACCGGTCCGTCAGCGAAGCTGCCGCCAAGGGGCACCTGGACCACCACCGGATCAGGTCCCAGCAGGGCCAGCAGCGGGCCGGAGCTGCCAGCAGAAATCGTTAAGCCGCCGCCAAAACGAAAATCGATCGCCTGGATTACTTGGCGCGATCGGATATCGCCAGCGGCATTGGGGCTCCACCAATTTGCGATGAATCCCCCTGGCCATGCCACGGAGGGCCCTGCATGGCTGCCTGTCGCTGTAAACAAAGGGGAGCTGTCGTTGCTGACGTTGTCGCCGCTGAAGACCAGGGATAAATCGGCATCCAACGTGGCCGGCACGCCAAAGGCAGCCATGGCTGCGGCGATGTCGGCGGAACTGCTGGCGAACTCCAGTAGATAATTGTCTATCCCATTGCCGGCGAAAGCATCAGAGTCTTCGGCATCGCGGCGGGCGCTGATCACGCCGATTTGCGAATTCACCACGGGCCCCAGCGCGATGCTGTCGAGGCTGGCATTACCACAAGCCACGCTGCGGATGATGATCTGGGCTTCGGTAGGGCCTGGGGTCGAACCGAAGCCACCAAATCCGTAGTGAGCCCCATAGTCTGTGGGTAGGAATGCCATGACGGCCGACCGGGCGACCGTTGTCACCCCGATCGACTCATGACAACCCCCCGAGTAGCCGATCTGCAGATTTGCCGCCGCTCTTGCCTGTCGCGCCGATCCGACCAGGCTGGAGAAGATCAGGCAACCGCCGATAAAGCAGCAATTTAGCTGTTTCGTGAAGAGCTGGTTCATGGCAGTTGCGGGCATCAACATGGACTTTGTTATTGATCTTTAGCATCCACTCCCCAATCACGCTGCCCATGCTGGCCTCAGCATATGGCCTCACCAGAAAAGATTTGCAAACGCAGATTGTCGTCGCCAGTTATCCACTCTTCGACTCTCCTCCGCCATGCCTGCCCCACCTTCATCTGAACCCCTTAACCTGAACTCACCCCTTACGCAGGGCCCCGATGCTTACCCTGCCCGGCACGCTCAGCCTCACCCCGGCCCAGTTCGCAGAGGTCTGTGCCGCTAACCCGGAGGCGGTGCTCGAACTTGATGCCGATGGCAACCTCATCGAGATGACCCCCACTGGCGGTACAACAGGGGCCCGCAACACCTGCCTGCTGGCACAACTCCAGAACTGGGCACGCTCCTGCGGCAGCTTCAAAGTGTTCGATAGCTCCACTGGCTTCCTGCTTCCCGATGGCGCCGTACGCAGCCCCGACGCCAGCCTGGTGCGGCAGGAGCGCTGGCAGGCGTTGAGCGAAGCCGAGCGCGATGGCTTCCCGCCCCTCTGCCCCGATCTGGTGGTGGAGCTGGCCAGCCCGTCGGATCAACCGGAAGCATTACGGCTGAAGATGGCGACGTACATCAGTAATGGAGCCAAACTCGGCTGGTTGCTGCTGCCGCGCCAGCGAAGCGTGGAGATCTGGAGTGCGGACCCCACCACTCGGGCGCCTCGCTTCACTGCCCTGGGTGATGCCTCCCGGCTGGAGGCGACTGGGGAGTTTCCCGACTTGGTGATTGATCTTGAGGAGATTTGGGCTGGCTGAACGGCGTACTCAGAGAATCCGCAAGCGAAGCTCAACATCCAGTGCGTCGCGCAACCGAGCCAGATCTCGGCCGTCACTGCTGAGCACTAGATCGCCACGGGACGCGGCGCCCACCACCACCGACGCATCCACAACATCGGAGCTGCCAGCTGCATCGCACGCCAAGCCAGCGGAACGGGCACGGGCCTCGTTAAGAGGCTCGATGCGGCACCCGCTGAGCAACCGGGACATCTGATGCTGGGGGCCTCCCCGCCAGCTCTGCGCCAGGACCCCCGCAGGGACTGTGGGCACCATCCCCCGTTCAAGCGACCGCCGGTGCAACGCCCACACCCGGCGATCACCTCGTTCGGCCGCGATCAAGACGCCAGTGTCGTAGGTGATTCCAGCCATGGCTCAGGCAGAAAGGGAATCGCACTCCCCATCGAGCACCGCGTCAGCCCAGGTCAGTTCTTGGTGACTGAGTGCACCATGTTCAGCCTCCCAGGCGCGAACTGCAGCCAGGCCCTCCTCTAACACCAGAGCGCGAGCAGCGGCAGGGTTGAGCCAAGACGAAAGACTCATCTCATGGCGATCAACGGAATGGGATGCAGCCGCCGCCACCTAGTCCTGAAGCCAAATGGATAATTTACGTACATTCATGGTTCTATGGTAGCACCGTTATCCTACCGTTAAGGCGGGGCGCTGTCAGGATGTTGGCAACACAATTCCAGAGCCATAAATAGATGATGATTAGACCGGCTGAATCCACAACCCAGGCGAATACAAGCGTCAAAACCGCATGGTCAGCGGTAGGCAATCTGGATTCTGTTGGCGCTGACGCGGACAAGAGCGCCGTGGTAGCCAGACTGATTGAGCAGGTACAAACGCTGCTGCGCGAGTCGGGCAAGTGCGAACCGTTCGATGCCGCCGCCGAGCTTTACCTGAACACGCCAAAAGTCGAGGCCTTGGTCTCCAGCTTGATCGGCGCGATCGGATCGGGCTCCTGTATGTGATGCGGCGGCGGTGAGCGAGATCATTTGCATCTGGCGCATCGCCAGCCAAAACCGCACCTGAACGGCAAACGACTTCAGCGGCAACCGCGCCGCCCTGAATCCGAGACGCTGGAACTCCCTTAATCAGACAATCGTCTACAGCACCTGCTCGATCGCACTGGCTTGCTTGGCATCGGTGGTGCATCTGGTTGACGATAATCCGCTGCCGGTCCAGCGCCAACTTGTGCTGTTCACCATCACCAACAATACTGGGTGCAGAAAGAGGTGTTGGCAACGCTGGTGTTATTCGTCTGGTAGCCTTGCCAGGTAGCCGCAACCCGGTCCCTGCCAGATCAACCTGACAGGCAGGGACTGAAGCAAAAACAACAATGACTACAGAAGAAGACTATATCGAATTAAACCGGCAGTTTACGCCAATCCCCAATAGCAATGAAGCTGCAGAAGAAAATCATATCTCAGCGGCTTGGGGGCATCTCAAATCCAAGTCTTGGCATGATCTTGAGCAGGAATTTCGTTGCGCTATTCTGGCCGAAGCAGGTGCGGGCAAGACATGGGAGCTAAAATATAGGACAGAATTTCTAAATCAGCAAGGGAAGCCAGCTTTTTTTATCCGCATCGAAGATATTGACGCTGATTTCCAGAATGCATTTGAAATAGGTGATCAAGCAGATTTTCAGTCATGGCTGGAATCCACACAAGAGGCATGGTTCTTTCTTGACTCAGTGGATGAATCGAGGCTTAAAGAACCGAGAGCCTTTGAAAATGCTCTACGCCACTTTGCCAGGGCCATAAGCAATGGAGTGCATAGGGCTCACATCTATATCTCCAGTCGACCCTACTCGTGGAGAGCCAGTTAAGATCGCAAACTATTGGATAAAATCTTATTTCATCAATTAGCCGAAAGGTCTGAGGCAGATGATGGTTCTGGGCAATCTGGACCGCAAAGTGCAATCTCAATCTATCTTCTACGTCCATTAAACAGGGATCAAATCCAGCATTTCTGTAACGTACGTAATGTAAATAACGTCAATCAATTATTAGAAGAAATTGAAAGAGACAGCCTTTGGAGCTTGGCCGAGCGCCCCTTTGATCTTGAAGCAATTCTGGCTAAATGGGAAAAAGACCAAGTCCTGGACGGACGTCTCGAACTCCTTCGTTTTATTATCGAGAAAAGGCTTGACGATAGTCACAATACCGATCGCTCCCAGAGGCAAACCCTAAATCTTGAAAAGGCAAAACAAGGTGTACGACGATTAGCCGCTGCCGTCATCCTAACTGGGCAGGTAAATATAAATGTGCAAGATGCCTCGCATAATAAACCAGGTATTGAACCAACAAAAATTCTGCACGAGTGGAAACTTGGCGATGTGCGCGCGCTATTAGAGCGTGGCATCTTTAATGATGTTATTTATGGCGCAGTAAGGTTTAGGAATCGGGATGTTCGCGAACTCCTTGCTGCTGAATGGTTCCACCATTTACTAAGTAAAGAGCAAAGTCGCAGCAAGATAGAAAACCTGTTCTTTCGTGAACAATATGGCGAGAAAGTACTTAGCCCAAGGCTGCGACCAATTTTGCCATGGCTCATACTTTTAGATAACTGTATTCTAACAAAGGCTATCGGCATTCGTCCTGAGATTGCCATTGAGGAAGGCGACCCCTCACGACTACCTTTGCAGGTGAGGCAGCAGATTCTTTCTGATATTGTACAACGGATTGCTTCAGGAGAGGAGGTACCATCTGCACAAGATCGCAGTTCACTAATACGGATAGCAACTCAAGATCTCTCTACCGACACACATCAACTGGTCAACGAGCATTTAAATAATGATAATGCTATCTACTATCTTAGCAGGCTTGTCTGGCAAGGGAAGATGTCCAATTGCGTAGAGCCTCTACTCAGCATTGCCCTCGATAGTTCACGAGTAGTCTATGCCAGAAGTAGCTCGGCCTTAGCAGTCATCGCATGTGGCTCAGATGCACAGAAGCGCTGTTTATGGCAAACACTGAACGAACAAGAGGGCGAAATACCCTATGAAATAGTCGAAGCACTAATAAGAGAAGCCGTTCCAGAAAATGTCGAGCAGATTTTGGTTGCTCTCGGAAAGCTTGTGAATCCGCAACAAACGAATACTTTTTTGCACCACGGTACCCTAAATGACTTTATCGAACGCCTAGCCGCCTGCAAGGCTCTAAGCGTACTTACTCAGTTCATCTGTGGATTGAATAGCTATCTTCAACAGCAGCCATTCATCCAAGATCTAGAATATAAATTATCAAACAAGTATTTATGGCTGCTTGAATTTGCCGTGGCGGCTGTGAAGATAATCGATTTAGGGACAGCTACAGAATATCTACGTGAAGAAGTGCTGGCTATTTTGTTCAATTCACCAGCACAGAAATATATGTCAGGAGGGAATACAAATGAATACAATGAGAACCTAATATCAATAATCCCCAATTGTGCGGCTTTGAACGACGCTCTTTATTGGTACAGTATTGATCGAGTACGCTCATCACGATCAGAAAATGAGCAAGATATAGACGAACATGTGTTGGCGACATATCGAGATCACTATTGGGCATATGACACCAACAGCTTTGCCAGATTAGTTGACTTTATTGCAAACCGTCCTCTTCAGATTGACAAGTTGACAGCACTTCGCAGTGCATTTCTTGTTTACAAGCAAGCCGATAGGCCAACTGAGCTATTATCCAGCCTTCAAGAAGCCGTGGCAGCTAACCAGCCATTGCGAGAAGAATTAGAGCTTTTGCTAAATCCACCTATACCAGAAAATGTACGTCAATACCAAATCCACTACCGAGAAAGAACTCTGCGATTGAAACAAACTCGATTACAAAGGGAAGAGGAGCGGACAAATTGGATCACGGATGTACGGGCTTATCCCGATCGAATCTATGACGGCTATGGTATGAATCAAGGCGAATTAACAAATGATATACGCTGTCTTATGGTTGAATTAAGAAATTTGCATTCAGCTGGTGGCTTCTGTGATTGCGCAAATTGGAAGCTGCTCATACCAGAATTTGGTGAACCCGTTGCCTTGGCCTATCGCACTGCCGCCATCAGCCATTGGCGAAAGTATTTGCCAGGACTACGTTCTGAAGGTGATCAGACAAGAGTCCATACATATTCATTGTCCTTTGCTAATGCAGGGCTTGAAATTGAAGCGGCTGAGACAGAGAGTTTTCCAAATAACCTAACGGAACCCGATGTTCGTCATGCGTTACGTTACATCACACGACATTCGAACGGCCTACCCCGCTGGCTTGAGCAGCTGCATCGAGTTTTTCCCAATTTGGTGAAAGAAGCTGTGCTTAAAGAGTTGGTATGGGAATTGGAGAATGCCAAGCAAGAAACACCAATGCACTACATCTTAAGTCCATTGGTTTATTTCGGCACTTGGCTCCATTGTGCCCTCGCACCTGATTTGCTGCAATGGGTCCAAGCCAATCCCACAGCCCTCGGCAACAACCTGAATCATTGCCTGCAAATCCTGGTGAATGGCGGCATAGAACCGGCCAGATTGGCGGCTGTCGCCAGTCAACAAATCACCCAGGCCAATGACAAAAGCAATCTGCCAGCTTGGTATGCGCTACTCGTCGATTGCGACCCAACTACTGGAATACCTCAAGTACAGCAATGGCTAGAAGATCTTAGTGAAGTAGACGCAATTGAGGCCGCTCAACTATTTATCGTAGAGCTTATGGGTAAGTGGAGTGAAAGAGAGGTGAAGCCTTATTTTATGCTTTTTCATACAGCAGACCACCTTAAGTCACTCTATCTCATGATGCATCAATACATCCGAGTTGAGGATGACTTCGGCCGAGTCAATGGGTTTGAATCTTCTCTAGGAGTACGTGACTATGCTCAAAATGCGCGAAATAGTCTATTTGATCTACTCTCAAAAATACCTGGAAAGTCTAGTTATATTGCAATAACGGAGCTGATCGAAGAACACCCTGTCCCAGCTTATCGAAACCATTTTAAAAAACTTGCCTATAGTCGAGCTGAAGAAGATAGCGACATCGAGCCTTGGTCGGTTGAGCAGTTGATTGAGTTCGAGCAATCTCTTACAATGACACCCGCGACCCATCGCCAACTTTTTGAGCTAGTTGTGCATCGGCTCGTCGATCTTAAGTCCTGGTTGGAATGCGGAAACGACAGTCCATGGCAAATTTGGCAACGGGTCGAGCGTGAAATAGAAATGCGGAACTTGATCGCTGGTTGGCTCAATCAAACCTCACAACAACAATTCACAATCGCACAGGAAGCAGAGATTGCTAATGCTCAGCGTCCGGATATTTGGGTGCAATGTCAAAGTGTGAATTCACCGGTACCCATTGAATTAAAGCTGCTCGAAAAATGGACTGGACCAGAACTTTGCGAGCGGTTTCGAAACCAATTGGTAGGTGATTATCTGAGAGAACCATCTGCCAGATTTGGCGTGATGCTATTGGTGTGGCGGGGTACTGACCAAGCTCAAAAACGTTGGGAAATCAATGGTAGCCGAGTAGAATTGAAGGAATTGGCAAGGGCACTTAAACATTATTGGAACATCATTGCCGACGAATACCTAGATGTTGATGATATAGCTGTCATTGTTATAGATTTAACCATGAGGTCGCAAGTCAGCGATTCCTAGAGAAAGAGCCAACCGTGGCATTTATTTGTTACCAGACATCAGCTGGGAAGTCACAAAAAAATGACAACAACCGCAGCCCCACTGATTCTGTGCATCAGGGATGCCTAAAGAGCTAAGATTTTGTGTCGGAAGATTATTGTACGCCAGCTCATAACGGCTCCAGCGCCCTTAACCTGTATTCACCCTGCCCACAGGGCCCCCATGCTCACCCTGCCCCGCACGCTCACCCTCACGCCATCTCAATTCGCTGAAGTGTGTGCGGCCAACCCAGAGGCGGTGCTGGAGCTTGATGCCCTGGGCCATCTGGTTGAAATGACCCCCACAGGCAGCGCCTCCGGTGCCCGCAACCAGACCCTAGGAGCCCTGCTGTGGCTGGCGATCGAGCAGAGCCGCCTGCCATTGAAGCTTTTTGATAGCTCCACCGGCTTCCTGCTTCCTGATGGTTCCGTACGCAGCCCCGACGCCAGTGTGGTGCGGTTAGAGCGCTGGCAGGCGTTGAGCGAGGCCGAACGGGAGGGATTTGCGCCCCTCTGCCCCGATCTGGTGATAGAGCTGGCCAGCCCCTCAGATGAAGCCCAGGCCTTGCGCAACAAGATGGCTGCCTACATGGCCAATGGGGCCCGCCTCGGCTGGCTGCTGCTGCCTCAAAGCCGCACGGTGGAGATTTGGCAGACAGGGAACGCCGAAACAACCAACCCTCCCCTGATTCTTATTGATCCAAGCCGATTGGAGGCGGGCCTGGAATTCCCCGGCCTCGTGATTGATCCGCGCCGGATTTGGGAGGGCTGAAGGCACTTATCAGCGAAGGTCTACCTATTCACAAGCCCAGCCACAACCAACGCCCCACCCCCACCAGGGCCGCCGCGCCGATCACGGACAACACCCGCCAGCGGGCCCCCAGCAGCAGGAGCAGAGCCAGCGCCACCAACAGCAGGGCCACCCAATCCACCCCGCCCGCCAACCCCTGGGGCCAAAGCACGGGACCGGCCAGGACCACCGCCAGGCTGGCGATCACCCCGGTCAGCATCGCCGTGATCGCCGCCAGGGGGGCCAGCAGGCGGGGTTTGTCGCGACTGGCCTCCACAAAGGGCGCGCCGATCAGGATGAAGGCAAAGGAGGGCAAGAAGGTGAACCAAACCACCACCAATCCCGCCAGCCAGGCCAAACCCAGGGCACCGCTGGCGTTCCAGCCGCCCATGAACCCCACAAAAGCCACAACCATGATTAAGGGACCGGGGGTCGTCTCCCCCAGGGCCAGGCCATCGAGCATCTGGGCCGGTTGCAGCCAGCCGAAATGGGTCACCGCTCCCTGGCTCACATAGGGCAGCACGGCATAGGCTCCACCGAAACTGAGCAGGGCCACCTGGGTGAAGAAGCGGGCCATCGTCGCCAGCAGACCGCTCCAGCCCTCTAGCCAAATCAGCAGCAGCAGCGGCACCCCCAAGGCAATACCGGTGGCCAGCAGGGCCAGGCCAAGGCGGCGGCTGGAGGGCTTGGCATGGGCCGGTGGCGGGGTGTCGTCGTCGTGGAGGTAGGCGTTTGGGGCGGACTTGTCTTGGCTTCCGCCAGCCTTGGCAACGTTGCGGTGGCCAGTGTCGTTCAGCCAGCCGGGCCGGAAGCGCCCCACCAGGATGCCGCTGCCGGCCGCTAGCGCCAACAGCCACGGATAGGGCCACTTCAGCAGCACTAATCCGGCAAAAGCCACCAGGGCCAACAGCCCCTGGAACGGATGGCGCAGGGTTCGCTTTGCCACCAGCCAGGTGGCCTGCAGCACCAGGGCCAACACAGCCGGTTTCAGGGCCCAGAACACCGACGCCAGCAAGGGCAAGTGGCCCCACAGGGCATAAACGCTGGACAAAGTGAGCAGCAGCAACACCGACGGCAACAAAAACAAGCCGCCGGCAATCAGGCCGCCGCCAACCCCATGCAGCAACCAGCCCAGATAAATCGCCAGTTGGGTGGCCTCAGGGCCTGGCAACAACAAACAAACCTGCAGGGCATGCAAAAAACGGCGCTCCGACAACCAGCGCCGCCGCCCCACCAGTTCGTCGAACAGCAGGGCGATCTGGGCCGCCGGCCCCCCGAAACTGACCATGCCGAGCCGGGCCCAGAAGCGGGCCGCCTCCGCCAAAGACACCGCAGCGACAGGGCCTTGAGAGTTCGCCAAGGTCCATGCCTGGGCCGGCACCGACAGGTTATGGGCAGGTCTCGCCATTAGGACGTTGGCAGGATTACAACCAGTCCTGCGGTTCAGCGATGCTGTTCAGCTCTACTGTTCAGCTCTGCGGTTCAGCCATGCTGATCAGCCCAGGCTTTGGCGCACGATCTCGCTGAGCTTGCCGGCTTCGAGCATGTAG